>JAYWCQ010000147.1:0-8829 GCA_043780435.1 Polaromonas sp. | reverse complement strand
TATTTTTTGCTGGTCTTTTTTAAACCGGAATCACACTGGTCGCGGTGGGTTCCTAGCTAGGAGTTAATTATGAAATTCGTCGCTTTTGAGCGCGCAAAGCAGGGCACGGGTGCGAGCCGCCGTCTGCGTATCTCCGGTCGCACACCGGGCATTATCTACGGCGGTTCAGGGACACCGGAACTCGTTGAACTTGACCACAATGCATTGTGGCACGCCTTGAAAAAAGAGGCGTTCCATTCAGCCATTTTGGACATGGAAAAAGACGGCAAAGCCAGCAAAGTGTTGTTGCGCGACGTGCAATACCACCCTTTCAAGCAACTCGTCTTGCACATCGACTTCCAACGCGTTGAAGCCGACCACAAGCTCACCATGAAAGTGCCATTGCACTACAGCGGTGATGAGTTGTCGCCAGCCGTGAAAACCGAAAACTGCGTCGCCAACCACGTGTTGACTGAAATCTTGGTGTCTTGCCTCCCAGCTGACTTGCCAGAATTCATCGCTGTTGACTTGAGTGGTTTGAAGAAAGGTTCTTCATTGCACCTGAACGACATCACCTTGCCAAAAGGCGTGTCTGCTGTGACCCACGGCGTGAAAAACCCTGTGTTGGTGTCTGTTGTTGTTGTGGCGGCTCCTGAAGTGGTGGTTGCTGACCCAGCAGCTGACGCTAAAGCAGCGAAAGCCGGCGCTAAGCCAGCAGCCAAAGCACCCGCAAAGAAATAATTTAAACTTTTTATTTAAAGTTTCAAACTATTTTCTCCCGCTAAAAGTCCACCTCGGTGGGCTTTTTTTTGCCCCGATAATCTACCCATGATCAAACTTTTTGTTGGCCTAGGGAATCCAGGCCCAGATTACGCATCCACACGACACAATGCCGGATTTTGGTGGATTGATGAGTTGGCACATCAGCTCAAAGTCACGCTCAGCATGGACAAAAGCTACCACGGCTACGTGGCGCGCACCACGGTAAATGGGCAAACCATTTGGCTGCTCCAACCACAAACTTTCATGAACTTGTCGGGCAAATCTGTCTCTGCCTTGGCCAAATTTTTCAAAATCAAGCCGGAAGAAATCTTGGTGATACATGACGAGCTTGATGTCGCTGCTGGCCAACAAAAAATGAAATTTGGCGGTAGCCATGCGGGGCACAACGGCCTCAAAGACATCCATGCGCAGCTAGGCAGTGCCGACTATTGGCGGCTGCGCGTTGGCATTGGCCACCCAGGGGTGAAAGCGGAAGTGCTGAACTGGGTGTTGAAAAAACCATCACCAGAGCAGCAGCAGTTGATCGACGAAGGCATCGCCCGCTCGCTCAAAGCCCTGCCCGATTTTCTGAGTGGTGACATGGAAAAAGCCACCATGGTTGTGCACACCAGCAAGCCGCCCAGGCCTAAACTACCCAAACCAACAAACCTTACTGTAGATAAAGCATTAGAGGCCGTCATTCCCGCGAAGGCGGGAATCCACACACGCGACCATGGATTCCCGCCTTCGCGGGAATGACAAGATTTCGGCTAACTTCTTATTGTGTTTTTTCGGCAGCTTTTTCAGCAGTCAAACGTCGGTATTTATCCCACAGCTTTTCTTGCGATTCCACAAACTGCGGGTTCAGCGGAATACACGCCACGGGGCAGACTTGTACACACTGCGGCTCGTCAAAATGACCGACGCACTCGGTGCATTTGTGCGGATCAATCTCATAGATCTCTTCGCCCATGTAAATTGCATCGTTCGGGCACTCGGGCTCACACACGTCGCAATTGATACATTCGTCAGTAATCAGCAGTGCCATGATGTCGGTGCTTATTTTGCCGTTTCAGCGGATTGATGTGCTGATTTCAAGGCTACCGCCACAGGGCTGCTCACCATTTGGCTCACATCGCCGCCCAATTTGCTGATTTCACGCACCAAAGTGCTGCTGATGGGCTGCACGTCCAAGCCTGGCAGTAAAAAGATGGTTTCAACGGTGGGCAACAGCTTGCGATTCATCGCCGCCATTTGCGCTTCGTAGTCAAAATCTGTCACATTGCGTACGCCGCGCACCACCGCCGTTGCACCTTGTGCTTTGCAAAAATCCATGATCAAACCATCAAACGGCATGACCACCACATTTGCGACATTTTTAAGCGCTATTTTGGCAAGATTGATGCGGGCATTCAAAGGAAACAATGTTTTCTTATGATGCGCCAGAGCAATGGCAATAATCATCGTGTCAAACAAACCCGCTGCACGGCGCGCCACGTCTTCATGACCCAAGGTGATGGGATCGAAGGTGCCGGAATAAACCGCAATGCGAGGCTGCTTGTTTGATGTTGTCATGCGGTGATTATCCCAAATTTGTAAATTTATACGGTTTCAAGTGTTTTCTGCAGCTTTTGAAGCCAATTTTTGAAGTAAGTGGTAGTGCACCATACCCGCTTTGCCAAAACGGTGAACTTGCAAGCCAAACACTTCGGCATCTTCTACAGTTAATGTTTTGGGCGACTCTAAATAGATAAAACCTTCATCCGTCACCGCCAAACTGGCGGCGGCCAAAGCAGCGTCTGCAACACCAACTGCTTCAAAAGGCGGATCTAAGAGTACCAAATCTATGCTTTTTGCGGCAACTCGCTTCAAAGCACCGACACCATCACCACGCTCAATGCGAACCATTTTTGCCTGCAGCTTCGTCGCCGTGGTTTGCAGCTGCGCCACCAACGCGGGCTGTTGTTCACACATCAGCACGTGATCAGCACCGCGAGATGCCGCTTCAAAACCCAGCGCCCCTGTGCCCGCAAAGGCATCGACACAGCGCCAGCCGCTCAAATCTTGCCCCAGCCAGTTGAACAGCGTCTCCCGCACGCGATCTGGCGTGGGGCGCAAGCCGGGAAAGTCCGCAACTGACAGCTTGGTCCGCTTCCACAACCCGCCAATGATGCGGATCTCGCCCGAGGGCGTGGTGGGACGTTTGACAACGGGTTTCTTTTTAGGAACGATGGGTTTTAGTTTTGACATGGCAGCAATAAAGTTAGCTCTGAGAAGTAAGCCCCGATTATTGCACCCCGCCCTACACACCTCCAAGAACAACCGTCACCATCCGCTCAGGTTGCAGTTTGCGCTGAAACGCGGCTTTGATCTGCGCGGTGGTGATTTTGTCGATCTGCTGCGTCCACACGTCCAGATAATTCAAAGGTAATTTATTCCAAGCAATATTTGCCACGTTGTCCAGTAGCTTGCGGTTGCTGTCTATCCGCAGAGCAAAGCCGCCCATCAAATTGTCTTTGGCGGCTTGCAGTTCGGCCTCGGTCGGGCCTTCGGCGACAAACTTGGCCAACACGTCTTTGGACACCTGCAGCGCCTGCGCTGCTTGGTCAGGCCGGGTTTGCAAGCCCAGCGTGAACGCGCCGGCGTGGTTGCCGGGCTGAAAACCGCTGTAAACGCCATACGTCAGCCCCCGCTTTTCACGCACTTCGTGGGTCAAACGCGAGGTAAAACCACCGCCACCCAAGATGTGATTGCCCACCAAAAGCGCGAAAAAATCTGGGTCATCGCGCTTATAACCGGGCTGACCGATCAACACATGGGCTTGGGCAGATTCAAAGCTGATGCGTCTGTCCTCGGCTTGTTTGAGGGGTTCCACTTCAGGAATGACCTGCAGTAGTGAGCACTCACTTTTCGGCAATTGCCCTAACAGCTTGGCAACCAGAGCATCCGCCTGCGGCTTGGTAACAGCACCGACGATGCTGACTTTGGCTCTGCAGGGCAGCACCAAGGCCGTGTACGCCGCTTGCATATCAGCCACGCTGATGACCGCCAGATTCGTCTCCGTCATCTCAAAACCGTAAGGATGTGCGCCGTACACCGCTTGGTTAAAAGCGCGTCCTGCAAGTGTGGCGGGTCGGGTGTTGGCTTCTTTGATACTAGCGGCGATACGCTCGCGTTCGCGCAGCCAGATGGCGTTGGGCCAGGCGGGATGCCCCATTTGCCGCGCTGCCAAATCAACCGCTTTGCCTAAAAGATCCGGGTAAGTCAGGGAACGCAGCGAAAAGCTCATGCGATCAGCCCCTGCAGCAGGCGAAAATGAAGCGCCCAAATCGGCCCAAGCTTCGCTCAGCTGGTTGTCGTCCAAAGCGGCATTTGAACCATTGGCGCCCTTTCCGTTAATGCCTTTTGACAACATCATCGCCGTCACACTCGCCAAACCTGCTTTGTCCGCAGGGTCGCGGCGCGAGCCAGCATCAAAGTCGATTTGCACATCCACCATCGCAATGGCGGGGCTTTGCACCAAAAAGACCTGTGCACCGCTGGGCTGCGTCCAATTTTCGATGGGCAGTGCTGCAAAAGCCGAATTCAGGCAAAAAAGAGTGACAAATATGACTATAGCCGACGTATTTATTGCCTGAGCTGCTATATATTTCATAGTATTTTTGATTCGTTGTGTGGATTCCCGCCTTCGCGGGAATGACGGGGCGGCTTTCAATGCCGTGCTCCTGTGGGCGCAATGCGTGGTTTGCGGGTTTTGTCGATGGGTTGCGGCACCAGCACACCCACCGTCAATTGGTCGTCACCAAAATACGTTGACGCCACCGTTTGCACTTGGGCGCTGGTGACGAGTCGCAATTTCGCAATCAAACGCGCACCCGCGTCCACCGGCATCCCCTGCACCCAGTACGAACCCAATTCACGGGCTTGGTTCATCACGGAATCCAGCTTGTAGACCTCAGTCGCCACCCACTGGGTTTTGACGCGGTTCAGCTCGGCCTCACTCACACCGTTTTTGGCAATCAGGGCAATTTGCTCGCGCAGCGCCGCTTCCACTTGCGCCACCGTTTTGTCTTTGACGGGTGCGCCGTCCAAGAAAAACAACTGCGGGCCGCGCCCCATCAAGCCGTTGTAAGCGCCGGCGCTGTTGGCGATGGCGTTGTCACCTTGCGTCATGGCTTTGTCGAGCCGAGCGCCCGCATAACCGTCCAGCACCGCAGCCAAAACCGTCAACGCCAAGGCATCGTCAGGCGCTGAATCCGCATTTAGCAAGGTTTCCGCCTTCAGCCCCGGCACTTTGTACGCCATGGTGATGTAGGCTTGGTCGGCCTGGGCCTTGAAATCAAAGCGTTTGATACCGGCTTGCAGCGGCTCTAGGCGCGGTTTGCGCTCGGGTACGGCTCGCATAGGAATGACGCCGTAGTATTTTTCAGCCCACAGCTTGACCTGCCCCACATCCACATCCCCCGCCACCACCACGGCAGCGTTGGCCGGCACGTACCAGCGCTGGAAGAAGGCGCGGGCGTCCTGCGGCGTCATCGCATCCAAATCACTCATCCAGCCCACAATCGGGCGGCGATACGGGCTGGCGGTGTAGATGGTGGCGTTCAGTGCCTCACCCATCTGCGCGCGGGGAGAGTCTTCGGTGCGCATGCGGCGCTCTTCTTTGACGACTTCGATTTCTTTGGCAAACTCAGCGTCCGCCCACTGACTGTTGCCAAAGCGGTCGGCCTCCAGGCGCATCACGTCTTCCAAGCGGTTGGACGGGATTTGCTGGAAATAGCCGGTGTAATCTTTCGCCGTAAACGCGTTTTCCCGCCCGCCCAAAGCCGCCACTTGGCGCGAGAATTCACCCGTTTTCAATGTCGGCGTGCCTTTGAACATCATGTGTTCCAACACATGCGCCACGCCAGATGTGCCGTCCACTTCGTCCATAGACCCGACCCGCAGCCACAGCATATGCACGGCGGTGGGGGCGCGTTTGTCAGGCTGCACAATGACGGTGAGGCCGTTGGCGAGCTTGAATTGGCTGACTTGTGGGGTTTGCGCAAAACTGAAATTTGTAACCGATACAAATCCCAAAACGACAAAAAATGCTCTTGAAATAGGATGCTTCAAATCGTACCTTGTAGGTTTCATAGAATAGTGTGATTCTACGTAGACCCAATCGTTCATTTTCTCGTTCACATTCGCTTTCAGATTTGCCCTTTTTATGTTCAATTTCTTCAAGAAAAAACCCGCCCCAGAGGTCGTTAAAGAGCTCATCACGGAGAAAGTGATCCCCGCAACGGCGACGGCGACGGCAGTTGTAACGCCACCTGCTCCACTCGCCCCAACAGCAGCCGAACCCGCTCCCAAACGTCAAGCCTGGCTAGACAAACTCAAAGCAGGCCTGCGCAAAACCGGCAGCAGCATTGCGACTGTATTCACCGGCACGCAGATCGACGACGCGCTCTACGAGGACCTAGAAACCGCGCTGTTGATGGCCGACACCGGAACGGCAGCGACGCAGTTTTTGCTGGACGACTTGAAACGCCGTGTCAAAGAGACCAAAACCACAGAACCACAGGCCGTGAAAGGCTTGTTGATTGATGCTTTGGCAGATTTGCTCAAACCGCTTGAGAAAGAACTGCAAATCGGGCTGTACAAACCCACCGTCATCATGGTGGCAGGCGTCAACGGGGCCGGCAAAACCACCTCCATCGGCAAACTAACCCGTCATTTAGCCACCCACGGGGCATCAGTGCTGCTGGCTGCAGCCGACACTTTCCGCGCCGCCGCCCGTGAGCAGTTGAACGTCTGGGCAGACCGCAACACGGTAGACATCATCAGCCAAGACGGGGGCGACCCCGCTGCTGTCAGCTTTGACGCCGTGACCGCTGGCAAAGCGCGTGGCAAAGACGTGGTTTTGATCGACACCGCCGGCCGCCTGCCGACGCAGCTGCATTTGATGGCAGAGCTGCAAAAGGTGAAACGCATCATTGCCAAAGCAGATAACGTCTCTATTTCACCCTCAAATATTGATATAGCCGCCGTATTTACTGCCTCAACAGCTATTAATAATGTATCGCCACATGAAATATTGTTAGTTATTGATGGCAACACGGGGCAAAACGCCTTGATGCAAGTCAAAGCCTTTGACGAAGCTTTAGGGCTGACCGGATTGATCGTCACCAAGCTAGACGGCACTGCCAAAGGTGGCGTTTTGGCGGCGATTGCGCTGTGGGGCAGCTTGCGAGCTACTGGTGCTGTTCCTGTCTATTTCGTCGGCGTGGGTGAGAAAGTCGAAGACCTGGAAACCTTCAATGCCAAAGAATTCGCGCAGGCTTTGTTGTCTTAATGAGCAGACCCGTGAAATTCTAACTTTCCCCCGTTCGCCCTGATGTATCGAAGGGTCAGCGCGAACGGTTCAAACTTCACCGAGCCATAGCAGTAAGCAAATAACCATTTTTTAAAAGATAAACACCATGACCCAACTACTCGACTGCATCACCATCGAATCGGCCCCCCACCCCACCGCCGCCGTCATCTGGCTGCACGGCCTGGGCGCCAGTGGTGACGACTTTGCGGCCATCGTGCCCGAGCTGGACTTGACCGGCTGCCCCGCCATCCGCTTCGTCTTCCCCCACGCACCGGTCATGCCAGTCACGCTGAACGGCGGCTACGTCATGCCTGCTTGGTACGACATTTTTGGCACAGAATTGGGCGCAGGCGCGGTCAAACGCGAAGACACGGCGGGCATCGCCAAATCGCAGCAAGACATCGAAGCGCTGATCGCCCACGAAGTCAGCCGTGGCATCCACCCTTCAAAAATCGTCCTAGCCGGCTTTTCGCAAGGCTGCGCTGTCGCCTTGCACAGCGGCTTGCGCCACCCCGCCAAGTTGGCGGGCATCATGGCGCTATCCGGCTACCTGCCCCTAGCCAGCACAGTAGCAGCCGAGCGCAGCGCCGCCAACGCCAACACCCCCATCTACATGGCGCACGGCACGCAAGACCCAGTCGTCGTCCTCAGCCGCGCCGAAGCCTCACGTGATGTGCTGGCGGGTTTGGGTTACAACGTGCAATGGCACACCTACCCGATGCCGCACAGCGTGCATCCACGAGAGATTGCGGATATTTCGGGGTTTTTGAGGGTGGTTTTGGGGTGAATTAGCCCTGATTTGCTATTTTTAGATAGCTTCTCAAGCAATAAATACGCTTACTACAGCCAAATTAATCTTGAAAATAACTAATTTTTAAACATTATGAAAATTTCTGGCTATGTAAACGTGGGGCTTCCAATTGAGGACATTGTTCACTCTGAAATTGCAGAGATAACACTTTGCGCAACGCCAGCAGAGCTACGACAAATGTCTGAATTTCTTACTTTCTGCGCAGCAGAAATGGAACGAATGGGTTCCAAATACGAACCTGTGCATTTATCAGATCGACTCAAGGAATTCAGAAACTCTCCACATTTCGTTGTCATGAAAAGTGATTGAAAAGAACAGAAATTAGGGTCAGAGCCCCATTTCGATGTGATTTGGTTGTCCGCCGAATTGAAAATTGTCCTGAATTGGGATCCGACCCTATTTTCTTTACCTCTGCTGGTAGAAGCTTCACTCGACCGCCAGCCCTCAAATGAAGGCTCCTTCTTTCGCCCGGCGGGGCGAGAGAAGGCGGGGGATGAGAGTGGGGGAACAAGCCAGCTTCCGCAGCCACAAAACGCTATATATTTAATAGCAGTTTAGGCAATAAATACGCTATCTACAGCCAGAATTAAGCAATCAAAGTAATCGGCTCAAGCGCATCACCCTGCGGCAAGATTTGGCCGATTTTGCAGGTGTGGGGGTAGCCTTGCGCTTTTAGGGCTGCGATGCAAGCGTCCACACGGTCTGCGGGCACGCTGGCCAGCAGGCCGCCTGCGGTTTGGGGGTCAAAAATCAGTGGGTAGCGCGGGTGTTTGACGAATTCTTCTTGGTTGCGCAGGGCGCGACGCAGGCGCACGTTGGCGCTTTGCAGGGAGCTGGTGATACCGGCTTCAACGCATTCTTGCGCGCCGTCTAGCAGGGGCAGGGCACTCAGGTGAATTTCTGCGTCGACTTCTGAAGG
>JAYWCQ010000146.1:0-5516 GCA_043780435.1 Polaromonas sp. | reverse complement strand
GCGCGAGACGGTGCCGGCCAGTGAGTTGGTGGTGGGCGTGCAGTGCGGCGGCAGCGATGCCTTCTCGGGCGTTACCGCCAACCCGGCGGTGGGTTTTTGCAGCGACCTGCTGGTGCGCGCCGGCGCCAGCGTGATGTTCTCCGAGGTGACCGAGGTGCGCGACGCCATAGCCCAGCTCACCGCGCGCGCTGCCACGCCTGCCGTGGCCCAGGCCCTGATCGACCAGATGGCCTGGTACGACGCCTATCTGCAGCGCGGCAGCGCCGACCGCAGCGCCAACACCACGCCGGGCAACAAGCAGGGCGGCCTGTCCAACATCACCGAGAAGGCCATGGGCTCGATCATCAAATCGGGCTCGGCGCCCATCACCGGCGTCCTGGCGCCGGGCGCCAAGCTGCAAGGCAAGGGCCTGACCTTTGCCGCCACCCCGGCCAGTGACTTCATCTGCGGCACGCTGCAACTGGCCGCCGGCATGAATCTGCACGTCTTCACCACCGGGCGCGGCACGCCTTACGGACTGGCTGAATGCCCCGTCATCAAAGTCGCCACCCGCAGCGACCTGGCTCGGCGTTGGTACGATTTGATGGACATCAACGCCGGCACCATCGCCGACGGCAGCAAAACTATTGAAGACGTGGGCTGGGAGATGTTCCACCTCATGCTGGAAGTGGCCAGCGGCCGCAAAAAAACCTGGGCCGAACACTGGAAGCTGCACAACGCACTGGTTTTGTTTAATCCAGCCCCGGTGACTTGATAAAACTGCAAACTGAAAGACAAAGCACAAGACAACGAACATCCCCAACCACACCAACGACAGCATCGCATGGATTCAGGTCTCCTCCTGCTACCTGCCCTTGGCCAACGAACGCATTGAGATCAACAACGGCCGCATGCTGCTGCCGATCCGGCCTGGGCTGGGGCTGAGCTTGAGCGAACAGTCCAAAACATGGGTGCGGGAATCGGTCTCCATTGGCAAACGCCCATAAATAAACCAAATTCACCATGAAAAAAGCCTTTGACTCTCACGAATCAAAGGCTTTTAGTTTTGGTGGTGGTAGGTGGATTTGAACCACCGACTTCAGCATTATGAATGCTGCGCTCTAACCAACTGAGCTATACCACCAAGCCTGAAATTATAGCTGTTTTTGAGCTATTTTGGCAAACTCAAACATTGCAATTGGTTTAAGGGCTAAACAAGAAGTTCATCACATCGCCATCTTTGACCACGTAGTCCTTGCCTTCAGCGCGCATTTTGCCGGCGTCTTTCGCGCCCTGCTCGCCTTTGAAGCCGATAAAGTCGTCAAACGCGATGGTTTGGGCGCGGATGTAGCCTTTTTCGAAGTCGGTGTGGATCACGCCGGCCGCTTGCGGGCCGGTGTCGCCGACGTGGATGGTCCAGGCGCGCACTTCTTTGACGCCGGCGGTGAAGTAGGTTTGCAGACCCAAGAGCTTGTACGCAGCGCGGATCAGGCGATCCAAGCCCGGCTCATCCTGACCCAGCTCGGCCAGAAACATGGCGCGGTCTTCGTCGTCCATCTCGGCCATTTCGGCTTCCATTTTGGCGCTGATCGCCACCACGGGTGCGTTTTGCGCGGTGGCGTAGGCGGTCAACCTGTCCAGCATGGGGTTGTTTTTGAAGCCATCTTCCGCCACATTGGCCACAAACATGGCGGGTTTGGCGGTGATGAGGAAGAATGGCTTCAACAGCACGTGCTCTTCTTTGCTGAAATCAATCGTTCGCACGGGCTTGGTGTCGTTCAACGCAGCTTGGCATTTTTCCAAAATAAGCACGAGTTTGGCCGATTCTTTGTCGCCCGAACGCGCTAATTTGCTGACACGATGCAAGCCTTTTTCAACCGCCGTCAAATCGGCCAGGCACAGCTCGGTCTGGATCACTTCGATGTCGTCAATCGGGTCGACCTTACCGGCGACGTGGATGACGTTGTCGTCCTCAAAACAGCGCACCACGTTGATGGTGGCGTCGGTTTGGCGGATGTGCTCCAAAAACTTGTTGCCCAGGCCTTCACCGGTGCTGGCACCTGCCACCAGACCGGCAATGTCGACAAACTCGACAATGGCGGGGACGATGCGCTCGGGCGTGATGATGGCGGCCAGCTTTTGCAGGCGCGGGTCTGGCACCTCAACCACGCCGACATTCGGCTCGATGGTGCAAAACGGGTAGTTTTCAGCGGCGATGCCGGCCTTGGTCAAGGCGTTAAACAGGGTCGATTTACCGACGTTGGGCAAGCCCACAATTCCGCATTTCATGCTCGAAAATTCCTAAATGATTTCAAAAATATTGAAAGATACTGATTTTGCTATATTTTTAATAGCGTTATAGGCAATAAATACGCCGGCTAGGTGCCAATTTAGGCTCTATTTTACCTGTTTTCACGGTTTTCCCTCTAAAAACAGCCCGAAGCGGACGTTAGAACACGTAGTTCGCCCCCACAGCCTGCCCCACGCGCAGGCTCGCGCCCTCGCCTGCCAAAACAATCGCGTTCATGCCCAAAGTCACCGCGCCGTCCATCAACGGGTTGGCGCGGTAGGTTTGTAGCATATCGGCCACGGCGGTGCCTTGCTTGCCGTTTTGCAGATCAACGTCTGGAATCGTGCAGCGGGCGCAGGGTTTGACGTGTTTGAGTTGAGCCACTCCTTCTTGCGTGGTGATATGCAGAGTGTCCAAGCGGTCTTCGTCGTAGGCTTCTATGCCGGTTAGCACCACATTCGGGCGCAGGCGCTGCATGGTGATGGCTTTTTCACCGGCGAAGGTGAGCTTGTCGTTCAGCACTTTGAGCGATGCCACGCTGGTCACCAGCACCGCAAAACCGTCGTCAAAGCCGTTTTTGGCTTCGATGCCGTTCGTCCACGTCATGCTGGACAGGCGCTTTTGCTCGGGGTCAAAACGCACCAAACGCACGGTTTGGTTCAAAAAGTCGCTGAACCAATAGGCCGCCTCGTCGCCCATGTCGAAGGCTTTGACGGTGTCGTCCCACACCGTCACGGTGACGGGCTCGGCCACCTCGTCAATCGCCAGCTTCAGCGCAGACATGCCTGGCGCTTTGACGATCATGTCAAAACTGGTCAACGTCGGCTGAATCAGCGCCATGCGCGGCTCTTCGCGCTGGGTCAAAAACGCGCCGTTTTCATCCACCACCATCCAAGCCCGATCCAAATCCAGCCCCGTATCCGTCAAAACCGCCTCTTTCAGCTCAATAGCGCCGCAAGATTTGATGGGGTAAATGAAAAGTTGGGCGATTTTTGCGCGAACGTCGTATTGGGTTGGGTATTTGGAGGTCATAGACCCATTTTACACGATAAATACACCCTCATTTTAGGCTCTAGCCGGCGTATTTATTGCCTAAAGCGCTATTAAATATATAGCTAAATGAAAATCTCAAAGGTTAAGTTATAGTACATATACCTAGTGTGTATTCGCAACCATCAGACTATTCTGCAGATTTTGCGGTATTCACTACGTTAGGCTCCGCAAACCGCCATAGTAGACAACCTAGGCCGCTAAAAATCAGAAAGGTGAGAGCAATATGAAAACACGTACAAAGTTGCGTCTACTCGGCGGAGTTGTCCTTCTGTTTAACCTCTGGTTGA
This sequence comes from Polaromonas sp., assembly GCA_043780435.1. Taxonomy (GTDB): domain Bacteria; phylum Pseudomonadota; class Gammaproteobacteria; order Burkholderiales; family Burkholderiaceae_C; genus Aalborgiella. The sequence continues at coordinate 1,907 of JAYWCQ010000146.1, read as the reverse complement.
TTGGGCACTATGCAATTGAAGGCCTACCGATCCTTCTGATGACCTTTGGCTTTGCAATCGTCTACGAATACGCAGTAGTTCGTCGTACTGAAGAATAATGGAGCAGCATCAATGGCACGCACTACTAATCACTTGAGAGGCGTTTTAACTGCTACAGCGATTCTGTTCGCGTCGCAGGCTTATGCACTCGACAAGAACGGCAATTTCGAGTCAAAACAAGAGCAGGACGCATTCATCACTGTCACGTTAAAAAAAATGGCTGGCGAGATGAACTCTCAAGCACCTGTACAAATTGATGATGACACACGAATGATGAGTGTCATCGCACTTCAGAAGACGCTAACGTTCTACATGAGATTTCCGAACTACATATCTTCTCAAGTTGATCCAGAGTCTATCGCTAAGGCGGCAAGAGAGAATCTAAACCACACCGTTTGCAAGAGCAAGGCGACAAGAAATCTCATCGATTTGGGCGTTCAATATGTATATCTGTACAGCGGCAATGATGGTAAATTAATAACCCGTGTCGTCATTGACAAATACCGCTGCTAGTAATGCGCTCGTAAGCAGTGACCAGTGACACCCAATATTTCCATCGACTGAACGTTAAACATTGTAAAAACTGGAGTTCCTATGCCCAAAATCTTTTTCGTGCGGGACGGCACGGGTGACCACAAAACAAGCGATGGAAAACCGATTGCTATGAGTACGGCCACGGGATTGTCGAATCGCTTCCCTCCACGATTTACTGTTTCAGGTCCCACAATAAATGCAGGTATTGCTTCAGCGTTCGCTGCATTTCGCCATGTGGTTATGGAGGTGGAAGCTGACGAATTGAACATGGAGTATCCGAAGGCGGGGTTTTACTATTTCGTTGGTTTGACGCCGCAAGAGGCGAAGCGCATTCTCGGAGTAAATCCGCAATAAGCACCATACTTAATTGATTGACTAAGAAAATAGTCGGCGTATTTATTGCCTAAACCGCTACTTAATTCATAGCAAATTACAATCCCCAAAGGTTTTCCGTAACCTTTTACAATGCCTACATGAGCACCCATTACGACATTTGCATTCAAGGTTCCGGCATCGTGGCGCGGACGTTGGCGTTGTTGTTGGCTAAGGAGCGGTTTCGGGTGGCTTTGGTCAGTTCGGCTAAACCTGAATCTGCTGGCGATGTCAGGGCTTACGCGCTGAACGCGGCTTCAAAAAACCTGCTTGAATCGCTGCGTGTGTGGCCAGATGCCGCCCATGCCACGCCGGTTTTGGGCATGCAGGTGTATGGCGACACGACGGGGCGGGTGAATTTTAGCGCGGCGGAGCATGGGTCTGAGGCGCTGGCTTGGATTGTGGACGTGCCGGCTTTGGAGGCGCAATTGCTGCAGGCGGTGAAGTATCAGCCCCTGATTACGGTGGTTGAGCAGGTAGCGAGTGCTCACTTACAAAATGCAAATTCAACCATTCGACGCGATTTGACCGTCATTTGTGAAGGTAAAAACAGCGTCACAAGGGACCAGCTGGGCGTTGAGTTTGACGTGACGCCCTACCACCAGCACGCGATTGCCGCACGGTTGACGGGCACGCTGCCACACAACAACCAAGCGCTGCAGTGGTTCAAAAATGGCGATATTTTGGCGTTTTTACCGCTTTCTGAGCCGAATCAGACGCATCCGGGGAACTCTGTGGCGCTGGTTTGGTCTATAGCTGAGGAGCGCGTAAAAGCCTTGATGGCGTTGAGCAGTGAAGCATTTGCCGCAGAAGTGGCGGCCCACAGTGATTATGATTTGGGCGAGATGACGCTGTACGGTGAGCGCGCCGTTTGGCCGCTGCAGCTGGCGCGGGCGAGCAAATGGGTGGGGAAACACCCTGTATTGGGAAGTTGGGCGCTGGCGGGGGATGCGGCGCACACG
>JAYWCQ010000145.1:0-10363 GCA_043780435.1 Polaromonas sp. | reverse complement strand
GCTGCCAGCCAAGGCGGCAGCCAAGTCGCTCAAGATATCGGCATGCAAATTGGTCGCCACCAGAGTGTCCAGCGTCGCAGGTCGGTTCACCATGCGGTCTGTGCAGGCATCGACCAGCACTTTGTCCCAAGTCACGGCGGGGAATTCTTGGCTGATTTGCAGGGCAATTTCGTCCCACATCACCATGGCATGGCGCTGTGCGTTGGACTTGGTCACCACCGTCAGCAGCTTGCGCGGGCGCGATTCGGCCAGTTTGAAGGCGAAGCGCATGATGCGCTCCACACCCGCACGCGTCATCATGCTCACGTCGGTGGCCACCTCAATCGGGTGGCCTTGGTGCGCACGACCGCCCACGCCCGAGTATTCGCCTTCGGAATTTTCGCGCACGATGACCCAGTTCAAATCCTCGGGTTTGCATTTTTTCAGCGGTCCTTCAATGCCCGGCAAAATGCGTGTCGGGCGTACATTGGCGTATTGGTCAAAGCCTTGGCAGATTTTGAGGCGCAAGCCCCACAGGGTGATGTGGTCTGGAATGTCCGGGTCACCGGCTGAGCCAAACAAAATCGCGTCCTTGTTGCGCAGCGGCTCCAAACCGTCTTTGGGCATCATTTCGCCGTGGGCGCGGTACCAATCACCACCCCAGCCGAAGTTTTCGAACTCAAAGTTAAAAGACTTACTCGCCGCGGCGAGCGCTTGCAACACGGTTTGCCCCGCCGGAATCACTTCTTTGCCAATGCCGTCGCCGGGGATGCAGGCTATTTTGTAGGTTTTCATAGGAAGGTCTAAAAGAGAATAAAAAGAATTAAATGGAAATTAAAAAGAAATTGAAGCTTAATTTGAGCAAATTCTAGGCCTTCTAATTTTTAAATATGCCGATAAAATGAAGCCATTGTTTACTTTGATTGAATAATGTCTACACCCATATCAGCCCCTTCAGAAATGGCGTTTTTCAGTTTGCTGGCCAGAACCGGCAGCTTTTCGGCCACCGCACTTGAGCTGGGCATTTCCAAACCCGCCGTCAGCAAACGCTTGGCGCTGCTTGAGGCGCGGCTGGGCGTACAGCTGCTGATTCGCACCACGCGGCGCAGCGGATTGACGCCTGAGGGGGAAATCTACCTCGCCCATGCGCGCCGCATTTTGGCCGACATTGACGACATGGAGCAGCAAGTCGCCAGCAGCATGGCTGCCCCCAAAGGCCTGCTGCGCGTCAATGCCACCCTGGGCTTTGGCCGCAGCCAGATTGCGCCGCTGATCTCTGAATTCGTCACAGCGCAGCCCGACGTGCAGGTGCAATTGCAGCTCACCGTCAACCCGCCTCTGTTGAGCGAAGACGTGTTTGACGTGTGCATTCGCTTCGGTGAACCGCCAGACAACCGTGTGATTGCTCGGCGCATTGCTGCCAACCGGCGCTTGACTTGCGCCGCCCCCGCCTATTTAGAGCGACACGGCACACCCATAACCCCCAGTGAACTGGCTGCGCACAACTGCATTGGCATTCGCCAGGGCGACGAAGCCTACGGTACTTGGCATTTCACCGCAGGTACTAAAATAGAAACCGTCAAAGTACGCGGTAACCTGAGCACCAACGATGGCGAAATCGCCGTCAACTGGGCCTTGGCTGGCCACGGCCTGTTGATGCGTGCCGAGTGGGACGTCACCAAATACCTGCGCAGCGGCAGGCTGGTGCAAGTGCTGGACAACTACCAAACACCCCCCGCCGACATCTACGCCATCTACCCACAACGCCACCAAACCGCAGCGCGGGTGCGTGCGTTCGTAGACTTTTTAATAGCCAAATTCGCCCAAGCCACGCCGCTGGGGTCGGCGTTTTGAAAAGCACGTATCCAACCCAAAAATATGCCTATATTTGAGTATAGACGTTGTATTTATTGCCTAAGTAGCTATTAAATTTATAGCAAAATAAATTTCCCCGCCCCAAGGGGCGGGGAATTAAACCCGCTTCGGATTAAAAACATAGCATATTAGTCAATCAAATCACCCTCGCGCCCGACCGCCCTTCTCTGCCCAGGTGCGCGTCCAGCGCAGTTGCATCACGCGCAACATGCCTAGCATGGCTACAGCTAAGACGGCGAAGACGATAAAACCCCACATATAAGTACCGGTGTATTGTTTGGACAAACCCATGGCGTTTGGCACCAAACCACCACCCAGCGCGCCGATTTCGCCAATCATGGAGCCTGCGACCGCAGTAGACGTCGGCCAGCGCAGCGGGACGAGCTGGAACAGCGCGCCATTCCCAGCACCTAACGCTGCAAAGCACAGGATGATGAGCAAGGTGGTGGCGACCAATGAGCCACCAGCCATGCCCGTCATTACCAGCGTTGCGGCGATGGTGATGAGCACGATTGTCAATGTATTGACACCACCTACTCGGTCTGAAATCCAACCACCTACGACTCGCAGTGCTGCACCCATGAAGGCGGCCAGCATGGTGAGCTGGCCGGCTTGCACCTTGCTCACGGCAAATTGGTCGTAGTAGTAGGTTGGCAAAAACGTCGCCAAGCCAATGAATCCGCCGAAAGTGACGGCGTAGATCAAACTGAACGCCCAGCCGTCTTTTTCAAACAAACACGCGATGTGGTCTTTGAAAGTCGCGTGTTTGTCCAAATCCGTCGGCTCTTGGGCGAAAAAGATCATCACAATCATGGGGATCAAAATACCCACAGCCGCGATGCCGTACACCGCTGTCCAGCCATAGGCTTGCGCCAAAGGCGGCGCAATCAGCACAGAAACAGCCGTGCCCACATTGCCCGCGCCAACCAAACCCATTGCCAAACCTTTGTGTTTGGCAGGAAATGAGCCTGAACCCAAGCTCAGCGCCACGCCAAAACTAGCGCCAGCAATACCGAGCAACACGCCCATGGCCAGCAAATCGTTGAAGCTTTTCACATAGAAGAAGCCAAACAGCATGGCCACGCAGATCAGCGCCATTTCCACTAAAGTGGAGTTTTTACGGCCAATGTATTGCGACAAAAGACCCAGCGGGAAGCGCATCAACGCGCCGGCAATGATGGGCACCGACAACATCAGCCCCTTTTGCGCGGGGCTGAGGTTGAAGGTTTCGGAGATAAATGGTGCCATCGCGCCGTTTAGCACCCAAATGCAGCACGAAAAGGCGAAATAGAAGAAAGAAGCGTACAGCGTTGGCGCATGGCCGCTTTTTAAGAACCTGCGAAAACCTGGCATGGAATACAACCCTATTAAAAGTAACATATACCTTCAACCAAGCGAGATTCATGCCAACTTATGGTGCACTGCACGAAATTGTTATCTCATATTCACTATATTGTATCGAAGGGTCAACTCACTCAAATACGCTTCGATACCTCAGCGCGAACGATTAAATACTGCCCATTTACGCCGCTTGCTTCTCCACATGGCTTTGGCGGGTGTACAAAAAGTCGATGACCGCTTGGCGGTAGCTGGCGTATTGTGGGTTTTTAGCCAAAGCCACACGGTCACGCGGGCGCGGCAGGTCAACAGTTAAAACCTCTCCTATCGTCGCTGCGGGCCCGTTGGTCAACATCACGATTTTGTCGCTCAAAAGCACGGCTTCGTCCACATCGTGCGTCACCATCACCACCGTGCTTTGGGTTTGTGCGACGATGGCGAGCAGCTCATCCTGCAGTTTGGCGCGGGTTAAGGCGTCTAATGCACCAAAAGGTTCATCCATCAGCAGCACTTTGGGCTCCATCGCCAGCGCTCGGGCAATGCCGACGCGCTGCTTCATACCGCCAGAGATTTCACCAGGACGCTTCTGGGCTGCGGCTGTCAGCCCGACTAGCGCCAGTGCTGCATCGGTACGGGATTTGAGCTGCGTTTTGTTTTCAGATGGTGCACCAGCATTTTTATCGCCTGCACCAAAAACGCGCTCAACGCCCAAATAAACATTTTCAAAACACGTCAACCACGGTAGCAGCGAGTGGTTTTGAAACACCACCGCCCGCTCTGGACCTGGGCCTTTGATCTCGCGGTTGCCCAATAACAGTGCACCTTGGGTGGGCGTGGTCAAACCTGCTATCAAGTTGAGCAGCGTCGATTTGCCGCAACCCGAGTGCCCAATCAGCGTTACAAACTCGCCTTTGGCGACTTGCAGGTTGACGTTTTGCAGGGCGCAGAAGCTGCCTTTTTTGGTTTTGAAGGTTTGCTCTACACCGGCGATGTCGATGTATTTTTTGTTCAGGTCGTCGATCATGTGAATCTCCAGTTGACCGTTCGGGTTGAGCTGGTCGAAACACTTCGACAAGCTCAGGGCGAACGGAAATTAATTAGTTTTTAACTTCTTCAAATGTGAAAGCGGTGGCGAGTTTGATCAGGGCGAATTCCAGAATCAAACCGACAATACCGATGACAAAAATCGCGATGATGATGTTTTTCACGTTCAGGTTGTTCCACTCGTCCCAGACCCAAAAGCCAATACCCACGCCGCCGGTCAGCATTTCCGCCGCCACAATCACCAGCCAGGCGGTGCCAACGGCCAGACGCACGCCGGTCAGCATGTAGGGCAACACGGACGGGAAGAGGATTTTGGTGAGAATCTTCCACTCCGACAGGTTCAGCACCTTAGCGACATTCATGAAGTCCTGCGGCACGCGTTGCACACCCACGGCAGTGTTGATGATCATGGGCCAGATCGAGCAGATAAAAATTGTCCAGATCGCCGCTGGATTGGCGCCTTTGAAGACCAGCAAGCCAATCGGCAACCAGGCCAGCGGCGACACGGGACGCAGCAGGCTGATCAACGGGTTGAACATGCGGCTCAAAAACTCGAAACGGCCAATCGCAAACCCTGCCGGAATGCCGACCGCAGCGGCGAGGCCAAAACCCAAAGCCACCCGCTCCAGCGACATCAAAATGTTCCAGCCCACACCCTGGTCGTTCGGGCCCTTGCGGTAAAACGGGTCGGAGAAGATGACAACTGCTTGCTTGAAAGTGTCCCACGGTGTGGGGATGCTGCCCGATGTCACCGCAGACACAACTGCCCATAGAGCGATAAGCATGCCTAGGCCAAAAACAGGCGGCAGCACCGCCAGCCAGACGGCGCGCCAGTCGAAGGGCGTGCGTGTTACATCACCTGTTCGGGCTGAGCCTGTCGAAGCCGCCCCTTCGACAGGCTCAGGGCGATCTGTTGTGGTTGTAGTAGGCTCAGGGCGAACGGTTGCCGATTCTGTCGGAACAGAAAACGGGGAGTGAAAAACGGCACTAACCATGATGGTTCTCCTTAGAAATCACTAAATCTGTAGAAAATTAAGCTTTGACCTTGAATGAATCGGCGTACTTTTTCGGGTCTTTGCCGTCCCAAACCACACCGTCCATCAATTTGGATGTGCGCATCACGTCTTTTGGTACTGGCGTTTTGCTGGCGGTTGCGGCGTCTTTGTAGAGGTCGATCTGGTTAATCTGCTTGGCCACGGCCAAATAATCCGGGTGATCTTTGAGCAAGCCCCAACGTTTTTGTTGGGTCAAGAACCACATGCCGTCTGACAAATACGGGAAGTTGACCGCACCGTCGTTGTAAAATTTCATGTGGTTCACATCGTCCCAGGTCTTGCCCAAACCGTTTTGGTAGCGGCCCAAAATGCGCTGGTTGATGGCGTCCGCGCTGGTGTTGACATAGCTCTTGTCGGCAATTGTCTCGGCCATCTTGACCTTGTTTTGCAGGCTGGCGTCTATCCATTTGCCAGCTTCCAAAATCGCCGCAGTTACGGCGCGGCAGGTGTTGGGGTTTTTCTTGGCGAACTCGCCGGTGGTGGCCAGCACTTTTTCAGGATGGTCTTTCCAGATATCTTGCGTCGTTTGCGCGGTGATGCCGATGCCGTCGATGATGGCGCGGTGGTTCCACGGCTCGCCCACGCAGTAGCCGTCCATATTGCCCACGCGCATGTTGGCGACCATTTGCGGTGGTGGCACGGTGATGACTTTGGCGTCCTGCATCGGGTTGATGCCGTGCGCCGCCATCCAGTAGTACAACCACATAGCGTGCGTGCCGGTCGGGAAGGTTTGCGCAAAGGTGTATTCGCGTTTCTCAGTTGCCATCAGTTTGGCCAAGCTAGCCCCGTCTACGGCACCTTTGTCCGCCAGTTTTTTAGACAACGTGATGGCTTGGCCGTTTTGGTTCAACGTCATCAGCACAGCCATGTCTTTTTTAGCACCACCTATACCCAAATGCACACCGTAAGCTTGCCCCATCAGCATGTGGGTGAAGTCGTTTTCACCACTGGTCAATTTGTCACGCACGCTGGCCCAGCTGGATTCTTTGGTGGGGACGATCTTGACGCCATACTTTTTGTCGATACCCAAAACAGACGCCATCACAATGCTGGCGCAGTCGGTCAACGGGATAAAGCCGATTTTGACTTCGGTTTTCTCAGGTGCGTCAGAGCCAGCGGCATAGGCCATAGAGCGCAAAGCTGGGCTGATAACCAAGGCGCTGGCGACGACGGATTGCAAAACTGTGCGGCGGCTAAGTGCTGATGTTGCCGTAATCGTCGTTGCGGTTGAAATCAAGTCAGTCATGTGTTAACTCCTTAGGTTTATAAAAATCAAAATCACAAAATTCAAATCCAAAACGAAAAAAGGCGTCCTCACGAAGCCGCTAGCGAAAAAATCGCTAACCAGCTTGTGGGGACGCCTTTGTCCGAAAATCTAGCGCAACCCCCTACATTGGAAGCCACTGTTCAAAAAACCCGCCTTTGGATTTTTTGATATTAATAACTAGATAGCAAACTCCGTGCCAATTTTTAATGCTGATGCGACCAAGCTAAGTTTGAACCGTTCACGCCGTTAAAACCGTTCGCGTTGAGGTATCGAAGCCTTCGCAAGTTAGCAGCCCCTTCGATACCTCAGGGCGAACGGTGATAAGGGCGAACGGAGATGGTCTAAAAAGGTTCAAGCCAGCAAATCAACCACATCCAGCATCCGCTGCGCCACCTCAACCACTTTTAAACTCTTGTCCATCGCGGTTTTACGCAGCTTGTCATAAGCCGCCTGCTCGTTCAAGCCTTGGCGCTGCATCAATATCCCTTTCGCGCGGTCGATGATTTTGCGGTCTTGCAGTTCTACTTTGGTGTCTGCCAGTTCTTGGCGCAGGGCTTGCTCGTGCTGAAACCGCGCCATCGCCACGTCCAAAATCGGTCGAATCCGCTCGCTGGACAAACCCGCGACGATGTACGCCGAAACACCAGCCGCCACGGCATCTTTCACATGCGAGGTGTCATTGTCATTGGTAAACATCACAATCGGCCGGCGTGCGTCGCGGGTGGCCACCACCACATGCTCCAGCGCATCACGCGCTTGGCTTTCTGCGTCCACAATGATCATGTCAGGCTGCAGCTGCGTTAAACGCTCGTTCAAAAACGTGTCTGCGGGCAGCACGGCCACCAAGTTGAAGCCGTTTTCAAGCAAACCAATGCGTAAACTGCGTGACCGCTCCGCTTGTGTGATCGCATAATCGTCCATCAGGTCGGAAATGACCAATTCTGGTGCAACCACAACAATGCGCAGTGCCTGCAGTGATGGGTTGATTTTGATCGAGGTGAGGTTCATGCTTTAGTGCAGCAAACATTGTGCCAATTTGTTGCGATGCACAACAAAAGCTAAAAACACCTAAATATACTATATTTTTAATAGCAGCTTAGGCAATAAATACGCCGACTAGAGTCATTTTTACTCCACTAAAATCACTACTATTTTGATAGCGTATTAATGCGCCGTCTGCGCCTTACTCACCACGTCATAGCGGCTGAGTGCATAGCCGCGGTCTTTGTAGTGCTTCCAGCGGGTGCGGGCGGCTTGAAGGTCGGATTCGTCTTGACCTACTAGCTCTATCAAACGCTCGAAACGCTCAAATCCAGCGGGTAAAACTGCACCAAGATTGAGCAACACTTGCGATTCTGCTGCGCTTGAAGGCAATTTAGCACCTAATTCTGCAATAAATACGATGGGCGAATGGGCGATGACTTCGGCTGCTGCATCTGCCAAGCAATGGGGCAAAAACTCAGTCGGAGCCATTGCCCAGAGCTTGCTGCTGAGCGATTTGAGTGCACCGATATGGCCCAAAACCAGTACTTGGGCAGACTTTTTTTGTGTGGCACGCAACAGCCGGCAGGCGTAGTCGAGCTTGTCTGGTGCGTTGACGTGAAAGGCGATTTCAGTCATGCAAAATTATGCTTTTACCGCAGTTTTAGCAGGTCTATTTACCGTCTTTTTTACTACTTTTTTAATAGCAGTCTTGGCAATAGATACAACGGCTAGAGCATGATTTGACTCTAAATTCAGCAAGTAGTTCAAAAGCAAAAGTACGGGGCGACCGGTGGAGCCTTTGACCGCCCCACTCTTCCACGCCGTACCCGCAATATCCAAATGCGCCCACGGGTAGCTTGCAGTGAATTTTTGCAGAAACTTGGCTGCAGTGACTGAGCCTGCGGCACGACCTGCGACGTTGGCCATGTCGGCAAAGTTGGACTTCAGGCCTTCGCCATATTCGTCGTCCAAGGGCATGCGCCAGCAGGGGTCGCCGCTGGATTCACCGGCTTTGAGCAAGGCATTGGCCAAATCGTCGTTCGCACTGAACAAACCGCTGCGCACTGCGCCCAAGGCGATGACGCAAGCACCGGTCAAGGTGGCGATGTCGATGACGGCGGCGGGTTTGAAGCGTTCGGCGTAGGTCAGCGCGTCGCACAGTACCAAGCGGCCTTCGGCGTCGGTGTTCAGGTTTTCAATGGTTTGGCCGCTCATGCTGGTCACCACGTCGCCCGGTTTCACGGCTTTGCCGCTGGGCATGTTTTCACAAGCGGGAATCAAGCCGACCACGTTGATTTTGGGCTGAATGCCTGCCAAAGCGCGGAACGTGCCCAACACGCTGGCTGCGCCGCACATGTCAAACTTCATTTCGTCCATTTCAGGCGCGGGTTTGAGCGAAATGCCGCCCGTGTCGAAGGTGATGCCTTTGCCGACTAAAACCGTGGGCGCAACCGTTTTAGCCGCGCCGTTGTATTTCAAAACGATGAAGCGCAAGGGCTGGTCTGAGCCCTGCGCGACGGACATGAACGAGCCCATGCCCAGTTTGGCCACTTCTTTGAGCCCCAGCACATCCACGCTGATGTTTTTGTATTTGGACAGGCTTTTCGCCGCTTTGCCCAAGAGGTCTGGCGTGGCGTGGTTGGCGGGGCGATTTCCCCACTCTTTTGCGAACTCAATTCCGGTCATAGCCGGCGTGATATATGCCTGAGTTGCTATTAATTCAGAAGCATTTAAAGGCTGAGCATCAACCGTAAGGGTGATGCTGGTGAGCTTGCGCGGCTCAACTTTGGTTTTGGTACTGGTGTAAACGTAGCTGGCGTCTGCAGCACATAGGATTGCAGCTTTGGCTGCTTCTGCGCTGATTTGGTTGACTTCGCTCAAGCAAATCACCAGTTTTTTAGCTGATGTGGCTTTGATGCTCGAAACCGCTGCGGTCACCGCCGTTTTGATGCTTTTGACCGAACCGTCGCCCGCCCCCACCAGCACCGTGCGCGTGGCTGCTGCGTGGTTGGAGCGGTAGATTTGCAGCAATTTGCCGGTTTTGGTCTCAAAATCGCCCTCTTTCAGGGCTTGGGAAATCAACTCCGTTAAATTAGATGTGGTTTTAGCTTTAGAAACAGGCAGAGATCGTGCAAACGACTCTGGAACCAGCACAATCAAGGCGTCGCAGGCGGTTTTGCTAGTTTGCGTTAAATCTTGAGCAATGAGTTTTAATTCCATTTTGGTATGTCCGTTTCAGTTCCGTGGGGTTTGATCAGCAGATTAATTCCGTAAAATAGCCTCAATGTTATTCCATTCTTCAGTTCGCAAAGAATTAAGCCGCACATTTGGTGCCACACTGGTCGTGTTAATCACCGTGGTGATGACCATGATGCTGATTCGCGTGCTGTTTTTGGCGAACAAAGGCCGCGTTAACCCCACCGATGTATTGCTCATCATGGGCTATTTCGTTTTAGGACATTTGCCGACAATTTTGACGCTGTGCCTGTTTATTGCCATCGTGGTGGCGTTGTCGCGCATGCACAGCGACAGTGAAATGGTGATTTGGAACGCCAGCGGACGCGGTTTGACGGGATTTATTCGCCCGCTGGTCGCCTTTGCATGGCCAATCTGCGTCGCAATCGCTTTTCTGGCGCTGTTTGTCTGGCCATGGTCAAATGAGCAAGCGCAAAACATGCGCACCAAATTTGAGCAGCGCAGTGATTTGGACCGCATCACGCCCGGCACGTTTCAAGAATCTGCCAATGGCAGTCGGGTGTTTTTCATTGACAAAGAAGATGACAAGCTTGCAGATACGAAAAGTGCCAACAACAAAAAGGTA
>JAYWCQ010000144.1:0-7305 GCA_043780435.1 Polaromonas sp. | reverse complement strand
GGCTTTGAATGGGCTGACGCCCAATCAAAAATTACAAGCCTACAAACTATTTCACCAACCCTCTACCAAGCAGTGGTGCTAATAATGGGGGGATTACCAGTTCTTGTTGCATGACTAGCATTTTTTTCGCATGGCGATGTTTTCTCGTTCTAGGCCCATAGCTTTACGGTAGTAGATTGCACCAAAATTTGCAGCTTCATTGTCTGCGGCTGAACGACCCCAACGCGTTTCCCAAAATAAAGCTAGCATGATTGCTCGCGGTGCGCCCTCAGACTTGATGTACTTTTTAATTGTTTGTTCTGTAACTCCTAAATGCCTTGCTACTTGCTTGCTGCTTTGGGCGCGGAAGCCGACAGTCACTAATACCCGCTATGGGGTAACAATCATCGAAATAAATTTAGCCGCGATAGGTCAACGGACATTGCTAGAGTAGCGTCTCACGCCATTTATGGTGCACAATGTTGCGGTGAAAGCGCGCCTTATCCCCCACGTGCAGCTGACTCTGGCGGTGCCGGTATTCGCCTTCGACCAACTAAAAGTTATCAACGACTCACTCAACAAGATGTGTCAAAAAGCGGTTTAGTTTCTTGTAAGGCTTAAATGCACTAGGATTCTTGCTTCCGCCACATGTGGCGGAAACTCCAAACAAGAATACTTTTAGTGAAATCACGAGCATTGACTGGTTCGTGTCTTTCAATAGCTAGACACCAGCCTTAAGGCTTTCTCCATTTGGTCGTGCTCAAACGCCGGCGCAAAGTCGTCTAATTCGTGAGGTTGGAGACGCACAGCCACTCCGAGCGCTGTGTTTCTCCAGCTTTTGACGGCCTTGCACACATCAGACAGCACCTTCAGAGCCAGAATCGGTGTCAGCGCGAAGTATGCACATTGATCTAAAAGAGCATTCACATCAGTAATTGGCCCCGTTTGCTCTGACAGCCATGTTTTTGACTCACGCTCTTTATCTGGGAAAGGGTTGATATCAAAGGCTGGTGCAAGTCGCCATTGCCCTTTGCCAACATGTAAAAATCCGTGATTCTGCAAGTGGTCGTCAACATTGGTAATGAGTAAATTGAACACCATGCGACGCCACAACTGCTGAAGGTCTTGGTTTGGTGAGAAACCATTGGCGCGGATCGCATCTGCAATTTCAGTGTAGGAATAATCTAGTTCGCGTGAGGCTTGAAGCATAGATGCCGCAGATAAGTACGGAATACGGCCTTGGTCTGCCGTCCGATCAAAGCGCTGAATAATGGCTACGGGAATGCCCTCGATCTCAACGATGCGAGCCGGTGCAGCATCAATACCAGCTTGTTGGGCCAAGCACAGTGCCAACACCTCGCCGCGTGTGACACTTCGCGCGTCGTTGATACTGGGAAACTTGCCAATCGCGAGCCAACCCGTGTTGTCAATCACCGTGCATTTAGGTCGCATGCCACCCAAAGAAGTGCCTTTGCCCTGTAAATACTTCAAGTCTTCCGCTGTTTCCTGTCCTTTTTCAACGGCACGACTGGCATTGAATATATGCTGTAACTCAATCAACGGTGGTGTAGTTCGTCTTCCATTTTCTGCTGTCCTTAGATATTTGCCGTCGATATCACTGTCTTTGCCTCGCAAACGAAGCGCACCGATACGACTGAAATCATCAACTGCCAGCAAATAGTCGAGCTCCGTCAATGCCGTGATGGTTGCGTCTTTTTGCCTGCGTTTGGCATGCTCTCTGGCAATGACGCGCCTACCCCAAGCGTCTGGCGCGGTGTCTGCCAAGGCAAAGTGAAAGGCGGAATCATGCGCAGAAGGCGCTTTGCGTTGTTGGTAGCCTGAAATCAAGTCTAAATCAGATGAGATCTTGAACCGATCAGTATTAGTCAGCCAAGTTTCGTCATAGATAAAAGCGGTGTTCTCACGTTGACCTTGCTTTACATAGGTTAAGTTGCCGACATGGGTGCCGGCTTGGCCTAGGCAAACATCGACTTGTTGTTTGATATTGATGGCTGATTTCATAAAGCACTTACGCTCATAAAGCACCCTTGGTCTTGAGTTTCAATGACGGTTTGCGAATACGCTGTGGGAGTTGTTCGTCCATCAGGGTCAAACCGATCTCATCCTGTGCGGTATCCAGCAGATTGGCGAGCGCATCTATTTCACCAAAGACATGCAGCACGCGAGCCAAGAAATGGATGGGTACGCGCATGTCGCCATTTTCCAAGCGTCTGATGGTGGAAATCGACGCACCTGTCCTCTCGGCCAATGATTCTTGTGAAATGTGTCGCCGTCTACGCGCTAGAGACACGTCATTGCCGATCTTGCGAATTGCTCGTTCGACTGGCAATGGGGCTGGCGGCGATGATTTCTTAATACTCTGTTTGGAGCTTTTAATTATGTTTGCCGTTTCCATTGGAATGATTATAAAGAAATTGTAAGATAAATCAAATCCCTGTGAAGTGCCAAACAATTCTACGAGCACCAAGGGGCACGAAAGCGGACGATGACATTGGCGTTGCATTTAAAAACGGATCAAGCTCCTTGAAATGTTGTCAATATTTAAAAGTGAGAATACCGATCCAATTCAACGTAGCCAAAACGTAGCTATGCAGGTCGATTTGTGATGATTTACGGCTAAACGTAGCTGATTTCAATACAAAGCAAGCGATGCAAGGTATTGATTTAATTGATATTTATTAAAGTCAGCCCGTCTTTTAATCCGTTTGTCGTGGGTTCGACCCCCGCAGGTCCAACAAATTCAAACCCCGTCAATGTTATGTTTACGGGGTTTTCTTTTTTAAAGCTGCTTTAGTTTTTCTAAAGCCAAATTCAAAGTCTCGTCTTTCTTCGCAAAGCAAAAGCGGACAATGCGTTGGTCAAAGCTGCTGCCGTAAAAGGCGGATAGGGGAATCGCCGCAACGCCGATTTCTGTGGTTAGCCATTTGCAAAAATCAGCTTCTGAAAAATCACTCACATCGGATATATCCACACATTGAAAATAGCTGCCGGTCGTGGTCAATATTTTGAATTTCGTATGTGCTAGGCCGGCTTTGAATAAATCACGTTTACGCTGGTAAAAAGCGGGCAGGGTCAAATAAGGCTGGGCATCTGCCATGTAGCTGGCCAAACCGTATTGCACGGGTGTATTTACCGTGAAAACGTTGAACTGGTGCACTTTACGAAATTCGGCGGTCAAAGCAGCCGGTGCAGCCACAAAACCGACTTTCCAGCCCGTCACATGGTAGGTTTTACCGAAGCTGGAAACGATGAAGGCACGCGCTGCTAGGCCTGGCAAGCGTGCCGCGCTTTGGTGCTCTTGGCCATCGTAGACCATGTGCTCGTACACTTCATCGCTGATAAGCAATACATCCGTTGGCGCCAGCACCTCTTGCAGCTTCAGCATGTCTTCCCGGCTCCAAATGGTGGCGCTGGGGTTGTGTGGCGAATTGATGATGATGGCGCGTGTTTTGGACGTTATGGCCGCGCTGATTTTGTCGAAATCAGGCCGAAACGTGCCAGGCGTTAATGGCACGCGGACAACAACGCCACCAGCCAGCTCGATGTTCGGCACATAACTGTCGTAGCACGGCTCTAAAACGATGACTTCATCGCCAGGATGCACAACCGCCAAGATTGCCGTGATGATGGCTTGTGTCGCACCTGCCGTGATGGTGATTTCAGTGTTTGCGTTGTAATCTTTGCCGTGCAAAGCGATGAGTTTGGCTGCAACGGCCTCGCGCAGCACAGCTACACCAATCATGGGCGGGTATTGGTTCAGACCCGCCGTCATGGCGTTGTTCACGGCTTGAACGAGTTTGGGGTCACAATCAAAGTCTGGGAAACCTTGCCCCAAGTTAACAGCCTTGTGCTCAGCTGCCAAGGCAGACATGACGGTGAAAATTGTGGTGCCAACAGCGGGCAACTTGGTCTTTAGCGAGGGTGTGCGTTCAGTCATCATCTTTAAAACCATCAATTACGTTGAAATCACATTGAAAAATCTTCACCATGGCCGGCCATGGCCTGAATGATCAAATCACGGCTTAAACGATCACTCAGCAATTCAGCAAATCGGTAGACGAAATTGCGCAGGTAAGCGCTACGTTTGAAGGCAACGCGCGCCACATTGTGCCCAAACAGATAACCCACAGGAATGATCGCCAAATCTTGGTTGGACTCTTGCCCCATACCTGCACCTTCACCGCGATTGACGGCCATTTCAGCCACGATGCCGATGCCTAAACCGGTGCGAACATAGGTTTTAATCACGTCTGAGTCGATGGCTTCTAGTGCAATGCGTGGCTGCAGCTTTTTCAACGCAAATGCTTGGTCAATTTTGGTGCGCCCCGTGAATGAGGGGTGATACGTGATCAGCGATTCTTTGGCCAAGTCCTCTAAACTGAGTGATTTATTTTTCGCCAAAGGATGGTCGATTGGCATGACCAAGACGTGCTGCCATTCATAGCAAGGCAGCGTAACCAATTGGTCGTCATGCGCGAGCGACTCTGTCGCGATACCAATTTCAGCCACTTCGTCAATCAGCATTTTGGCAACTTGATCGGGTGAGCCTTGGTGCAAACTGATGTTAACTTTGGGGTATTCTTCACGCAGCTTGGCGATAGGCACAGGCAACACATAACGCGCTTGCGTGTGCGTGGTGGCGATTGACAAGGTGCCGCTGTCCTCAGCGCTGAATTGCTCCCCAATGCGTTTGAGGTTGCCCAGTTCGCGCATGATCAAATCAATGCTTTTTAAAACGTGTTGCCCTGGCTCCGTGACGCGCTTCAACCTTTTGCCATGCCGTGCGAAAATTTCAACACCTAATTCTTCTTCCAGTTCAATGATGGCTTTTGACACGCCGGGTTGAGACGTGTGTAAAGATTTTGCTGCTTCTGTGAGGTTCAGGTTGCGTCTAACGGCCTCTTGGACGAAACGAAATTGGTGTAAGTTCATATTGAATTCCAGCTAAAAGATCGATTCATTATGCATTATCAAGGCAAGTTTTGACGCATACAACGTGAAGTTATAAGCAAAAAATCATCCAAATCAATGTGAAGCAAGCGCGATTTCGGCCAATAAATCCAACACAGCTGGGTTTTCACCCACTGCTGGTTGAACTTGAAATACAGTACTTGGATGATTTTGCTTCAGATCAGAAATGAGTGCCGGCAAATCTTCGCGCGCGTGTCGGCCTACGCCTAAAAACATGGGCAAGATGGTGATGTCAGACACGCCGACATTGATTAAACTTGCTGCAGCATCACCTAAAGACGGCTCAGTTAGCTCCAAATAAGCGCAAGTCACAGTCGTACTGGGCGATGTGATACGAATACGCTCTGCCACAGCCTGAATCGGCAAATGCCACAAAGCATCACGTGAACCGTGGCCGAAAAGAATGATTGCTTTTTTTGAAATTAACATTGCAGCGGGAGTTGTTGAGGTTGTCATCGTCTGAATACCAAGGCACTGAAAGCGACTAAGGACAGCATCAAATACACCATGCTGGGCGCAGCGGCCGTAAAAAGAGGATTCCAGACCAGTAAGTTTCCAAAATAATCAAAAATATTGTTCAGCACAAAAAAGCTGATACCCACCATCACGCCACCAAACACATAAGCGGTGATGCCGCCAGAGCGAAAATGCAGGTAAGCAAAAGGCAACGCCAGCACGAGCATGACAATGCAACTAAGCGGATAAAACACCTTCTTCCAAAATTGAATTTCGTAAAGTTGTGCGACTTGCTTGTTCGCATACAAATGTCGAATGTATTGGTACAAATCAAGCGTGCCCATGCGGTCAGGTTTAAGCAGCGCCACGGTGACCATGTCTGCATTCAGCTCTGTCGGCCAGCGATATGTCTCTAATTGCGATTGCTTGATAGAAGCTTGTTTGCTTTGGACCGTAGCGTTTTTTGTTGAGTTGCTTGACGTATTGCTGGACGAATTGCTAACCATGCCGTCAATGGCGTAGTCGCTTCTGCGCACGTTTTTAAGCGTCCAACTCTTGTCGTTTTCAAAAACGGCTTCTTTGGCGTGCGTGGTGGAGAGTATCGAACCAGCGATATCAAACTCAAACACCCGCACATTCAGCATGTCTGAGTTGGCCGACATGGCAGACACGTTGACTGCATACGATTTATTGCCCTTTTTCTCTTTCAGCCAAGCACCCGTTTGGCCAATCGATATTTGTCCCAAGTACCTAGCTTTGAGCAGCTGCGATGTTTTGTCAGCCAAGGGTGCAACATAATCGCCAATGACGAAGGTGATGGCAACCAAGGCTGCGCCTAAAACCAGCATCAAGCGCAATGCCAAACCTGGCCCTAAACCGCTGGTTCGCAGAATGGTGAACTCTGAGCTGTGCGCAAAGCGTGCCATGACAAATACGCCGCCAATCAGCACAGCGATCGGCAGCAGTTCATACAAATGGTTAGGAATCAACAAGGCCACATACAACAAGGCGTGCTGTATCTGGTAGGTGCCAAACATACCGCCGGCAAATGATTTGCCGATGTGCGGCAACTCATCAACCAAATCAAAAAAGAAAAACAAGGCCAAAAACCCCATGGCCACCAAGGCGATGGAATAAAAGGTCTCTTTGTAAAGCAGTTGGCGTATCGTCTTCATGCTGCTTGTGTTGCTGGTTTTAAGGATTTGCGGTGTTTGAAATACGCCATAAACGACCAATTGTTATGCCGCTTCGCGAACCAAAGCGCACTTAAAACAAATATCCCGCCGTGCATCATCAGTAGCAACGCTGTAAATCTGAATTGCCCATTGGCTATCCAACTTTGGCTCAGGTTGATCAAGTTGTAATAAAACATAAATGCCAGCAACGCAAACGCAAAACTAGCGCCTCGACCCGCTCTAGGGTTGCCATTGGCAATGGCTGCGCCCAAAATGATGAAGTTCACCGCAGCAAAGGCCAAACCGAGACGCCAAGCCAGCTCACCCATATTGCCGTTGGTCCGGTTGGCCAACAGTGACAAGCTAGACATCGCTTTGCTGGGGCCGCCTTCAAACGGCGTGAGCTTGGCGCTTTTGATCAAATTGCCATATTCCTCAAACTCGCTGACTTTGATTTGCCCCGTTTTGCTGTCAATTTCAGTACGCTGACCCGAGTTCAGCAACAAATATTGGCTGCCATCGCGGCTTTCAATCCGACCCGCGCTAGCTGTGGTCACGGATTCTTTGCCGTTTGATACAGTAGAAATGAAGATATTGCTGCGGCTGTTGGCGAATTTTTCGACTTCCGCTGACAACTTATCGTTTCCTTCAACTTTCAGCGAACCCGTATTTGGTTTTACCTTTTTGTTGTTGGCACTTTTCG
>JAYWCQ010000143.1:0-5161 GCA_043780435.1 Polaromonas sp. | reverse complement strand
GGCTTTGAATGGGCTGACGCCCAATCAAAAATTACAAGCCTACAAACTATTTCACCAACCCTCTACCAAGCAGTGGTGCTAATAATGGGGGGATTACCCAACCGATATTGCTTTGGTTTAATTTTGTTTTAAGATGGCGGTATGAAAGTTTTAGACCTGCAATGCAGTCAGCAGCATTCGTTTGAAGGCTGGTTTGGCTCCGAGGACGACTTTCAGAGCCAACTCATACGCGGTTTGGTGCAATGCCCCCTGTGTGGCAACGCCGAAATCACCAAAAAACTTAGCGCCCCTAGATTTAACTTGGGCAAAGCCGTCGCACCGACTTCGGCAGGGGAAACGGTTGCAGCTTCTACAAACGAAGTAACCGCAGCTGCAGCAGCATCATCCACTGAATTAGTCGCAAAACCAAGCCCCAAAGGGCATCCAGCACAGCGACCAAACCTGTCACCCGAAGCAGCAGAAGTCATGCAAGCTGCGTGGATGGAAGTCGCCAAGCACGTGATGGCGAATACCGAAGACGTGGGTAGCAGCTTCGCCTCAGAAGCGCGCAAAATCCACTACGGCGAAGCCGATGGGCGCGCCATTCGCGGCCGTGCTACACCTGACCAGACCCTGGAATTGATCGAGGAGGGCATTGATGTCATGCCAATGCCCATTCCTGAATCGCTCAAGCGTCCTTTGAACTAGGCTTTGATTTGTTTTTGCTATAAAATATATAGCGATTTAGGTAATAAATACGCCGTTTAAGTGCATATTTAAAGGGTAAATTATGGGTAAAGCCCGCGCAATTCACGTGCATGCAAAATCCGCTTGCACGCCACAATAAACGTCGCCGTCCTGAGGCTGACCTTGTGCTCCTCAGCCACCGCCCACACGCCCGCAAACGCATCTCTCATGATTTTCACCAGTCGCGCGTTGATTTCGTCTTCATCCCAGAAGAAGCTTGAGAAATCCTGCACCCACTCAAAATAGCTCACAGTCACGCCGCCGGCGTTGGCAATCACATCCGGCAACACCAGCACACCACGCTCTTGCAAAATATCGTCAGCCGCTGGCGTTGTTGGGCCATTGGCGCCTTCAATCACCATCTTGGCTTTGATCTTGCCGGCATTGACTTCTGTGATTTGTGACTCCAACGCTGCTGGAATCAAAATATCGCAATCCACTTCCCAAAACAGCTCGTTTTTGATGACTTCAGCATCCGAAAAATTGGCGACACTGCCCGTTTCTGCCACATGCTTTAAGAGTACGGTCACATCCAAACCACTGGCCTTGTAAATCGTGCCGCCGTGGTCCTGCACCGCCACCACCTTCGCGCCAGCCTCGGTAAACAGCCGCCCAGCCACGCCGCCCACATTGCCAAAACCCTGAACCGCAATGCGTGCGCCCTTGATTTCCAGTCCGATGTGCTTCGCCGCTTCCACGCCTACCGTAAACACACCACGCCCCGTTGCGTCTTTGCGACCTAAGGATCCACCCAGGTGAATCGGCTTACCCGTCACCACGCCGGTCGCCGTTGCGCCTTCGTTCATGGAATACGTGTCCATCATCCACGCCATGATCTGCTCATTCGTGTTCACATCAGGCGCAGGAATGTCTTTGGTGGGGCCGATGATGATGCCAATTTCACTCGTATAGCGGCGCGTCATACGCTCCAGCTCGCCCATAGACAGCGTCTTCGGATCAACCCGAATACCCCCTTTCGCACCACCGTAAGGCACATTGACAGCCGCATTCTTAATAGACATCCATGCTGACAGCGCCATCACTTCCGACAAAGTCACGTCCTGATGAAAGCGCACACCGCCTTTGCCCGGCCCACGCGATGTGTTGTGCTGCACGCGGTAGCCTTCAAAATGTCTGACAGTCCCATCGTCCATATGAATCGGCACATCCACAATCAAAATACGCTTAGGCCGCTTCAGCGTTTCTGACCAGCGTGCTAGGTGACCCAAGTAGGGCACAACGCGGTCAACCTGTTGCAAATAACTGCCCCAAGGGCCGAGGTTGTCAGCCTGCAGGTAAGAAGGGATGGCGGAGTTTGTTGGTGCGCCATGGTTAGCGGCAACGGATGCATGGGTGCTAGGGTGCAACATGAAATTTCCTTGTGGCTTGATATTCAAGCCTGAAGCTTAAAACTCCCCACCTCAACTGTCCAAGGCCAAGTTAGCTGTTAGTTATGCAAAAAATGCATTTAGTTTAATTTGCATAAGACTATTCAAATTTAATTTATTTAGGCGTCATTAGCCCATTCTGACCGGCATCGTTGACTTTACAAACCGGTCCTCAAATTCCCCAATATGCGCAGCCAGTGTGTTGGTTGCCTGTCCCAAGGACACATTGAGCTCTTTGCCAAGTTGGTCAACCCGGGTCAGCAATGCGGACCTGGATTCTGTTTCCCGGTTCGCCTGCTTGAGCATCTCTGACTCCAGCGCGCTGCGCAGCTCGGTGAAACGAGACGCCTCTGCTTTTTCAGCCAACGAAATATTGGCCTCTAATTTGCGCGATAAACGACGTGTCTCCAGCAGCGACGAGGTCTGCAGATAGACCACGTATAGCAGAAACAGAACCGTAATACAAACCAACAGCCCCAGCATGAGCAATCCCAGAGGCATACGCACAGCTGCAAAACCCAGCCACAAATCGGTTGGGGTGATAAAAGCCGCCCAGTTGAGCGAGGCAATAGCGCCCGTGGCCGTCAAAATGAGTAGCAATAACAATGTAAAAAGTCGCATGATCGTATTCCTTAAGTGAATTGTACTGACGGGCCTCGGGAGAGATTCCCAACCGCAGAGTGTCTGGGGTGCCCTGAATGTGGCGACTATTCCCATATGAAGGTCAGTCTAGCAATTACTCGGCCGTTTGAATACCCCTCTACCGGGAACTGGCCATATCGTCGACTTTGTCCTACAGTACAGCAGCTTCGGCCAGATTCTGCGTCACTCTGAAAGCCACAATCCTGGCAACCAAAGCCAGTGGCAGCGGCTGATCCAGCGGAAACTGCACCGACCCCGCAAAATGCACCAAATTGCCATTCAGCTTGAAAGTCGGAATCTGATAGCTGATCGCCCCAAAACCCAAAAAATAACCAGCGGTCAGGTGTGCGACTACAAAATAACCGTGTGCAGGATGTGTACAGCTAAAGCGCCGGATGACAGACAGTCGGTCTGACCCTGCCAAGCCGCCAGCCGATCAGCTGGCGGTTTTACTATTGTCCACAGTTGCCTCGTTGATCTGGTCCAGCAGGCGCTCTGGCTGCGTGGCTTGCTCCATCAGTTGCATATCTGGATGCTCTTCAAATTCAGCGCCCACTTTGTCAGCAATGCTGCGAAGCATTTTGAGCATCTGGGTGTTGCCCTGCTCAGTCAGCAGATTGATCTGCAAGTCCAAATGGCTTCGCTGCTTGCTTATCCGTGCTTCCTGGTTCTGGCTGATTAAAATGAAAGCCGACAAAAAGATAGCCTCGATAGAAAGCGTAAAGTTCAACAAGGTGAAGGGCAAACGATCGGGATGAACTGAAACCCAAGGCGATGTGTTGTAGACTATCCAAAGGGTAATAATTACCACATGAATCCATACAAATGTCATGGTTCCACAAAACGCCGCCACATGTGCAGCAATGCGCTGGCCGCGGGTACTGTCTGACTGGACTGACCGTTCATTATGAAGTACAGCTTGCAGGTTACGGTCGATCAGTTTATCGATGCTTTCTTGACTGATGTGTGTGGAGTCGGTCAAATTATCAGTCGTGGCCATGGTGAATCTCCTGAGGTTGCATGAAGCTATGCTACTACTTGCATTGCGTTATAGACAGCAGCAGCTGCGTAAAACAGCAAATTGCGGCATCCTCCTACAGGTTAGAAGACTGTTTCGGCCAAACTGACTGGTTGGTGATTGAAACGCCGCTACCAGTGCGAATATTGACGGCTGGGGAGGCGTTGTTGGAAGTGGGGTTTGCTATTGATAATGTAGCTGGTTAGGTAATAAATACGCCGGCTAGGTGCCAATTCACCTCTCTAAAACGGCAATTTACAGCCCAAACTGCAATTCCGCCAAGCGCGCATACAAACCTCCTTTAGCCACCAGCTCGGCATGCGTGCCTTGCTCGGCAATCTGCCCATGGTCGAGGACGATGATGCGGTCGGCTTGTTGGATGGTGGCTAGGCGGTGGGCGATGACTAGAGTGGTGCGGTCTTTCATGGCGGACTCTAGAGCAGCTTGGACCATGCGTTCGCTCTCAGAATCTAGGGCGCTGGTGGCTTCGTCTAATAGCAGCAAGGGCGGGTTTTTCAACATCGCGCGGGCGATAGAGATGCGTTGGCGTTGGCCGCCGGACAGGCGCACACCGCGTTCGCCCAAAAAGGTGTCGTAGCCTTCGGGCAGTTTGGCGATGAACTCGTCGGCAAACGCGGCTTTGGCGGCGGTTTTGACCTCATCGTCTGTGGCTTCGGGCTTGCCGTAGCGGATGTTTTCTAACGCACTGGTCGAAAAAATCACCGCATCTTGCGGCACGATACCGATGCGGCTACGCAAATCTTGCAAATTCAAGGTCTTGGTTTCCACGCCGTCCAGCTTGATACTGCCCGTTTTCGGGTCGTAAAAACGCAGCAGCAGCTGGAACACCGTGCTTTTTCCCGCGCCGCTTGGGCCAACCAGAGCCACGGTTTCGCCCGGTTTCACGTCCAAGCTGAATTTAGTCAACGCCGTTTGCAGCGGACGGGATGGGTAGTTGAACTCAATCGCTTCAAATTTAATAGCGCTTCCGGCAACAGATACGCCGGATAGAGCCGGATTTTTAGGGGATTGAATGGGGGAATTGGTATCCAGCAGCTCCATCAAACGCTCGGTCGCACCAGCGGCACGCAGCAGGTCGCCATAGGTTTCGCCCAAGACTGCAAAAGCGCTGGCCAAGATGATGATGTAAACCACCGTTTGCCCCAAATGCCCCGCCGTCATCGTGCCCTGCATCACCGCCTGCGTGCCTTGGTACAAGCCCCACAGCAAGCCCGCGCTGGTGGCGATGATGATGAAAGCGACCAAAATCGCACGTGCTTTGCTGCGGGTCACGGCGGTTTTGAAGCCGTTGTTGGTGGACAGGTCGAATCTGGCGGCTTCTTTGTCTTCCGCCGCGTAGCTTTGCACCACGGGGATGGCGTTCAGC
>JAYWCQ010000142.1:0-2574 GCA_043780435.1 Polaromonas sp. | reverse complement strand
CACCAAGGCTTGCGCCGCCAGATGCAGCACAATTTCGGGTTGCGCTTGTTGCACGATGGCGGCTAATTTGGGTGCATCGCAAATATCCAGCTCGTGGTGAGCAAGGTGAGCGCTCACTTTCGCTAAAGTAAACACGTTTGGCTCGGTATTGGGTTTCAAAGCGACTGCTGTCACTTTCGCACCCATAGAAACCAGCCACTGCGCCAGCCAAGCACCCTTGAATCCGGTATGCCCCGTCAACAACACGCGCTTGCCAGACCAAAAATCAGCGCTCGGAAGCGCTGTTGACTGTGCTGGGTTCATACCTGGATTCGTAACTAGGCTTTTCAAAGCGCTGTGCCTTTTTCGTAGAATATCGAGAAAACTATTTTAATACAGGTACATACCGTCAAATAATGCAAGCTAAACACCCACGCGCTCACCGTATCTTCACGCAGGTGGCGGCATTGCAATCTCTGCAACTTTCGGTTTTTACGACTTACCTCATAGCCATTGCACTTGCCTGTGGCTTTGTGGTCTACCAGTTTCCCTTGTCGTTTCTCATGGGGCACAGCACCGTTTTTGATTACGGCGACATTGCACAGCACGTTTCAGGCTGGTGGTACTACGCCAAAGATAGTTGGCATTTCCCCCTGTTGCACACCACGCGCTTAGACCATCCCACTGGCGTCAGTATTGCCTATACCGACAGCATTCCCTTGCTGGCTTTGCCTTTTAAGGTGTTGATCACGCTGTTTCCAAGTTGGTTTCCTGAGCATTTTCACTATGTTGGCTGGTGGATAGGTTTGGTTTTTGTGAGCCAAGCAGTTGCGGCAACGTTCTTAATGCGGGCTTTGGGCGTTAAAAGCCTGATTGCGGTACTTATCTCTGTTGGTTTTGCGCTAACTTGGCCAGTCATCCATGCGCGCTACCACCACCCTGCTTTGATGATGCAAAGCATCATCATTTACGCCATCGCTTTGTATTTTTTAGGCAGACACAAAACCTGGTCTAGTAGTGCGGTCAGTATTGCGTTTGTAGCGCTGAATTTGGTAGCGCTGACGGTGCATCCTTACTTTTTGCCATTTACAGCAGGTTTTTTTACCGCTTTCTTGGCTGACCAAGCCATCAAGGGCGAATCTTGGCTCAAACAATTGAAGCGCTTGTTGGTTTTATGTATTCTTCTTATTTGTGCGATTTTGTTGTTGGGTTATACAGGCCGAGCACCGTCTGCAAGTTATGGCTACGGTACCAATTTCTATCTGGATCTGTTTGCGCCTATTTGCGGAGGTGGAAAGTTGATTGCTTGCGGAAACGGGCCAGAATACGTTTTCCCGTATCACGAAGGATTTAACTACTTAGGCGCAGGTTTGCTGCTTCTCATTCCGTTTGCTGCGGTTTTGAACTGGCGCACTATCGTATCTTTTCCCAAAATATACCCTGCGTTCACGTTGCTAATGGCTGGTTATTTGTTGTATGCGCTCACGAATCAAATTCACATCGATGATGTTGTCGTTTTTTCTTATGCGCTTCCTGCTTGGTCAGAAGGACTGACGGGTACATTTCGCGCTGCAGGTCGGTTCTTTTGGCCTATCAGCACCTTTATCTTATTTGTTACCTTGGCTAGCTTGTTGAAAAAAAGGACTTGGCTAGTCGCCCTGCTGCTGACAACCGCATTGGTACTGCAATTTAAAGACGTCAAACCCTGGCTAAGCCGCATCCATGCCGAGGCAGCTAAGCCCAGCCAGCTGAATTTTGCGGATTGGGCGCCCGTCATGGCGAAAACAGACAAAATTGTCAGCTACCCCATTCACGAATGTCCACCGATTCATTATTTGCATAATATCTGGGTGATGCAATTGGCTGGCTATTATGGAAAACTGATCAATTCTGGTTACACGGCGCGGGGCAGTAAGAGTTGTACGGACGACGATATTGCCATCAAACAGCCCCTCCAAGAACGACATCTTTATATTGTGTCTAATGGGACCTATGCCAACAGCCCATTTACCCCAGAATTCACGTTTCCTGCACCGTTTCAGCAAGCGATGATCAAAGGAGAATGCGCTCGCCGCTTGGTAGAGATGGTGTGCCTGCCAGGCAGCACGCCTGAATTTTGGCAAAAAATAAGTTTGGAGACCAGCCCCATCAAACTCATTCCCGCAGGCCGACAATGGGGCGCTGCCGAATTGAATACCCACATAGGGCAAGTCGTCAACCTGGGGGCTGAAAGACGCTTAATACCAAAAGATAGCGTTAAGCCTGGTTGGTTAAGCTTTGGTCTGGGCGTTTCTCTGCCCGTAGGCAAGTACCATTTTGAAATTGACTACGTCAGCAAAGCTTCACCGACAAGTCATGTTGGCAATTGGGACGTTATTTTGGATAACGAAAAAAAATTAGGCGATGGAAAACTCATGGGGTCACAAGGCAAATCGAACCGCATTGAAGGTGTTTTCTCCATCGCAGCGCAAGACGTTGGAAAATCGTTTGAAATGAGAACGTTCTTTTTAGCACAGGGTGATTTACAAGTTATTAGTAGCTCGCTACGGAAAATACCTTGAGCCTGATGACGACACCTAGTTCAACCTCCCTGAC
>JAYWCQ010000141.1:0-4978 GCA_043780435.1 Polaromonas sp. | reverse complement strand
TTGGGCGGCTACCGCGTGCAGGGCAAAACCGAAGAATCCGCCACCATCATGAAGCGCCACGCCCATGAGCTGCAAGACGCCGGCGCGACCATGCTGGTGTTGGAAATGGTGCCCGCCGCCCTGTCCAAAACGCTGACCGACGAGCTACCCCGCTGCCACACCATAGGCATAGGCGCCGGCAACGGCACAGCCGGTCAAGTGCTGGTAATGCACGACATGCTGGGCGTCAATTTAGGTAAAAACGCCAAGTTTGTGCGTAACTTCATGGACGGTGCTGGGGGCGTGCAAGCCGCCATGTCTGCCTATGTGAAAGCGGTGAAAGAGGGTAGCTTTCCGGATAATGCTATTCATGCTTGGTAGTTATTAAATATCATTAAATTAACACGCCTAAATTTACCTCTAGCCAGCGTATTTATTGCCTGAGTAGCTATTAAATTCATAGTAAAAATTAACGTAATTTTACATTCAAAATCATGTACATCGCCCACACCATTGCAGATTTACGCACCCATCTCGCGCAGTTCAAACACCCCGCGTTCGTCCCCACCATGGGCAATTTGCATGCGGGGCATTTGGCGCTGATCAAGCAGGCCAAGCCGCTGGGGGATGTGACGGTTTCCAGCATTTTCGTGAACCGCCTGCAGTTCGCCCCGCATGAAGATTTCGACACCTACCCGCGCACCTTTCAGGCGGATTGCGACAAGCTGTCTGAGGCGGGCTGCGACGTGCTCTTCGCCCCCACAGAAAAAGAGCTCTACCCCGAGCCGCAAACCTTCAAAATCTCGCCGCCTAGCGAGGTGGCCGATATCTTGGAAGGCCACTTCCGCCCCGGCTTTTTCGTCGGCGTCAGCACGGTGGTCATGAAGCTGTTCACCATCGTTTTTTCAGAGGCTGAGAGCAAGCGCACCGCCCTGTTTGGTAAAAAAGACTACCAACAGCTCATGGTTTTGAAGCGCATGGTGCAGCAGTTTGCGCTGCCAATTGATGTGGTTGGTGGCGAAACCCAGCGTGCAGACGACGGCTTGGCGCTCAGCTCGCGAAACGGCTATTTGAGCGCTGAAGAGCGCGCTGAGGCGGTGCAGTTGTCATTAGCTTTGAAGCAATTGGCAAAGAATTACCGTTTGAATGCCAACAACATCGCCGCCCTAGAGTTTGAGGCCATGGGTTTATTGACCGCCAGAGGCTGGCTCCCCGACTACCTAACCGTCCGCCGCCGCGCCGACCTGCAACCCCCACAAAGCGGCTTCTCCATGGGCGGCCAAAGCAGCGACCCGCTGGTCGTGTTGGGTGCGGCGAAGCTGGGGAAGACCAGGTTGATTGATAATTTGGAGTTTTGAGCGAACCAACAAGGTCGCCTCAAAGCTCCTCAGTTGCATCCCGCCCCATCAACAACCCCACCGCTTGCTTGGCGCTCAAGGTACCGTCCAGCACCTTCACCACACACTGCGTGATCGGCATATCCAGACCGAGTGACAGCGCCCTTTGGCTGACGGTGCGGGCGCAGTAGACGCCTTCGGCCACGTGGCCGAGCGACGCTACGGCTTCTGAGAGGGTTTTGCCTTGGGCTAACAGCAGTCCAACTTTGCGGTTGCGGCTTAAATCGCCGGTGGCGGTGAGCACCAAGTCGCCCAGGCCGGACAAGCCCATGAAGGTTTCGATATCTGCCCCCAAAGCCACCCCAAGCCGCGTCATCTCTGCCAAACCACGGGTGATGAGGGCTGCGCGGGCGTTCAGACCTAGCTGCAGGCCGTCGCACAAACCGGTGGCGATGGCCAAGACGTTTTTCACCGCGCCGCCCACTTCCACGCCTGCCACATCGCTGCTGCCGTACACGCGCAGGGTGGGGCTGTGGAAGGCTTGGGTCATTGCGTCGCGCACTTCGGCAAAATCGCTGGCGGCGACCAAGGCGGTAGGCTGGCCTTTGGCGACTTCTAGGGCGAAGCTGGGGCCGCTGAGAACGCCAATTTTTATGCCGGTTTTTAGCGTATTTTGCGTCGTTTTAGCCTGATTTACTGCAATCTGAGCGTAGATTTCGTGCCCAAGCAGGCCAACGCTCCCCGCTTCTGCAGCTTCAAAGCCTTTGCATAACCAAGCGACGGGGCAAGTCACATCAGCCAGTTGCAGCAACATGCCGCGCAAACCCGACATCGGCGTGGCGATGATGACCAAATCTGCCGTTGTAACGAGTGCGGAGAAATCACCGCTGGCAATGTTTAGCGGTTCAGGAAAAGCTACTTGTGGCAAATACTTGGCATTGCATCGTTGCGATTGCATCTGCGCCGCTTGCGCAGCATCTCGCGACCACAGGCTGACGCGGTGGGCAGCTCGGGTGTTGTTTGCAGCGCTGATGGCCAGTGCCGTACCCCATGCGCCTGCGCCTAAAACGATGATGTTCATGGGGTAATCGCGCTATTCATATGCTATATTTTTAATAGCGTTAAAGGCAATAAACACGACGACTAGAGTCATATTTATGCCTATTTTTGGCTTATTGCAACGGCGTTGCAGCTTGTTCGGCCTGCTGCTGCTCGTACATGGCTTGGAAGTTGATTTCCGCCAAATGCACGGGCGGAAAGCCAGCGCGGGAGACCAGGTCTGCCACGTTGCCGCGCAAATACGGGTAAACAATCGCAGGGCAGGTGATGCCCATGATGGGGCCCATTTGCTCTTGCTGCAGATTGCGAATTTCGAAAATACCGGCTTGCTTGGCTTCCACCAAAAACACGGTTTTCTCGCCAATTTTGGTGTGCACAGTCGCGGTCACGGTGACTTCAAACACGCCGTCCGCTACAGGTGTGGCGTCCACACCGAGCTGAATGTTCACCTCTGGCTGCTCTTGCGCCAACAAAATAGCCGGTGAATTCGGCTGCTCTAGCGACGCTTCTTTGAGGTAAACGCGCTGGATTTGGAAAACTGGGTCTGCGTTAGTGTCTGTCGCGGGGGTAGCTGGGGTTGCTGCATCTGCCATGGGATTGCTTTCGAGAGTTTGAGAAAAAGAATGATTATCTCAGACCTGCAGCGTCTACTGATGTGACCCAGCGAAGTTAGAACCGTTCGCGCTGAGGTATCGAAGCGTCCCCGAGTGAGCTACCCTTCGATACCTCAGGGTGAACGGGAAAAACTCAGGGCGAACGGGAAAAAGTTAACTATTCAGCTGTTTTTCCAGCGAATCCAACACTTTGTAGCAGTTGACCACCTGTGCCACGCTGGAATTCGGCTCACGGCCTTCTTGGATGGCGGCGAAAAACTCGCGGTCTTGCAGCTCGATGCCGTTCATGGACACCGCCACTTGGCTGACGTCAATTTTCTCGTCTTTGCCGCTGCTCGTCGATTGCAGCAGGTCGTCATACCGCGCCAAATAGGTCGCGGTGTCGCCGATGTAGCGGAAGAAGGTGCCCAGCGGGCCGTCGTTGTTGAAGCTCAGCGACAGCGTGCAAATCGCGCCATTGGCGGCTTGCAGCTGGATCGACATGTCCATCGCAATACCCAGCGCCAAGTGAATCGGGCCTTGCACGGCGTTGGCTTTGACAATCGGGCTGCCACACTGGTAGGCAAACAAATCGACGGTGTGCGCCGCGTGGTGCCACAGCAAATGGTCGGTCCAGCTGCGGGCCTGGCCCAAAGCGTTCATGTTGGTGCGGCGGAAAAAGTAGGTTTGCACGTCCATTTGCTGGATGTTGAATTTGCCCGCTTTGATCTGGTTGTGGACATACTGGTGGCTGGGGTTGAAGCGGCGGGTGTGGCCGCACATGGCTACCAGGCCACTGCTTTTGGCCAGCGCGACCACATCGTCCGCGCCTTTGAGCGTGTCTGCGAGTGGAATTTCAACTTGGACGTGTTTGCCGGCTTTCAGACAAGCCAGCGTTTGCGCAGCGTGCATTTGGGTCGGGGTGCACAAAATCACGGCGTCGACTTCTTTGAGTGCCAAGCTCTCTTTCAAGTCAGTCGTGACATGGCCAATGCCGTATTGGGCGGCGATTTCTCTGGTTTTTTCCAGATCGCGGCTGATCAAGGAGACGACTTCCACGCCGTCGATGTTTTTGATGCCGTCTAAATGTTTGATGCCGAAAGCACCTGCGCCAGCGAGGGCGACTTTGATGGTTTTTGTCATATATTTTCCTTTTAATCGTTGGACTTTCTTTTTAGCCGTTCGCCCTTTCCCCCGTTCGCCCTGAGGTATCGAAGGGCCAGCTCACTCGGAGACGCATAGATACCTCAGCGAGAACGGTTTAATTGCGAGAACGGTTCAAACTTCACTGGGTCACATCAGTAATTGTTCTCTAAGATCAAATGCCCGACTGACGTATTGCTCGCCGGCACGTGGTGGAAGCGGTGTACTTCAGTCGGTTTCGCGCCGCCCGCCACATCAGCCATCGCGCCACGCGCAATCAGCCACATCACCAGTTCAATGCCCTCTGAGCCGGCTTCGCGCACGTAGTCCATGTGCGGCATGGTGGCGAGGTCTGCGGGGTCGTTCACCATGCGTTCGATGAACTGCTTATCCCAATCGAGATTGATCAAACCCGCCCGCGCGCCTTGCAGTTGGTGGCTCATGCCGCCTGTGCCCCAGATTTGCACCTTCAGGTCTTTGTCAAAACTCTCAACAGCTTTGCGAATCGCTTTGCCCAAGTTGAAACAACGCTGCCCCGACGGCACGGGGTATTGCACCACGTTGACGGCGAACGGAATGACCGGGCAAGGCCATTCTTCGACTTCACCGCACATCAGCGACAGCGGCACGGTCAGGCCGTGGTCCACATCCATATGGTTGACGATGGTCAGGTCAAAATCTTGCTGAATCACGGACTGCGCGATGTGGCAAGCCAACTCGGGATGTCCTTTCACGACCGGCACGGGGCGCGCACCGTAGCCTTCGTCGGCGGGGGTGTACGAATCCGCACAGCCGATGGCGAAGGTCGGAATCATAGTCAAATCAAACGCGGTGGCGTGGTCGTTGAAGACCAAGATGATGACGTCT
>JAYWCQ010000140.1:0-3720 GCA_043780435.1 Polaromonas sp. | reverse complement strand
GCCCAGCGACACCTGGTACCACTCTTTGCCGTCCTTATCCACCCCCAAAATGCCGATGTGGCCGCTGTGGTGGTGGCCGCAGGAGTTGATGCAGCCGCTAATGTGCAGGTCGATCTCGCCCAGGTCGTGCAGCTCGTCCATGTCTTGGTAGCGCTCGGTGATCTGCGCCGCAATCGGGATGGAGCGTGCATTCGCCAGTGCACAAAAGTCGCCGCCCGGACAGGCGATCATGTCGGTCAGCAGGCGGATATTGGACCGTGCCAAACCGGCGTGGCTGGCCGCGACCCACAGGGCGGGCAGGTCTTCAACCCGCACCCACGGCAGCAACAGGTTTTGGTCATGCGTGACGCGGGCTTCGCCGGCCGAGAACTGGTCGGCAAAGGCGGCTGCCGTGTCCAGCTGGTCGGCATCCGCATCGCCGGGGGCTTGACCGAGGCGTTTGAACGACAAAGTCACGGCGCGCAGTTTCGGGTTTTTGTGCGCTGCGACGTTCTGCTGCAACCAGCGGTCGTAGTCTTTTTGACGCTCGGCTGGCACGGTGGCGGCCTTGGTTTCAGAGACTTCGCCCAGCTTTGGAGGTACGAAACAGGCGGTCACGCGGTCCAACTCGGCCTGCGTGATGGTGTGCGGCGCACCGTCTTGCGTCACAATGTTTTGGTACTCGGCTTCCACCTCGTCGATGTAGCGCTGGCCTTCGGCTTTGACCAAAATCTTGATACGCGCCTTGTAGATGTTGTCGCGGCGGCCCCAGCGGTTATAGACGCGCACGACAGCTTCCAGAAAGTTCATGATCTGGTTCCACGGCAAAAACGCGCGGATTTCGGTGCCGATGATCGGTGTACGGCCCATACCGCCGCCCACGAGAACGCGGAAACCGAGTTCACCGGCCGCGACACCATGTGTCGCCTCTCCTTGGCTTTTAATCAGATACAGCCCCACATCGTGCCAGCGCACGGCCGCACGGTCATCCGTCGCGCCGGTGATGGCGATTTTGAACTTGCGCGGCAAAAACGCAAACTCGGAGTGCAGTGTGCTCCATTGACGCAAAATTTCGGCAAACGGGCGCGGGTCGGCAATCTCGTCCGCCGCCACACCGGCCAGCTCGTCGGTGGTGATGTTGCGGATGCAGTTGCCACTGGTCTGGATGCCGTGCATGTTGACCGTGGCCAGCAAATCCATCACGTCCGCGCTGTCCACCAGCGGAATCCAGTTGAACTGCACGTTTTGGCGTGTCGTGAAGTGGCCGTAGCCGACCGGCAGATGCGTTGTGCCCCACGTGGCCTGCGTGCCAATGGCTTTGTCAAACACGGCCTTGCTCGGCTGGTCAAACTCGCGCGCAATGCGGCCCATCACGCGCAGCTGATCCGCAGAAATCTCGCCATACGGCACAGCCACGCGCAGCATAGGTGCGTAACGCTGGAGGTACCAGCCGTTTTGCAGCCGAAGCGGGCGGAAGTCTTCGTCGCTCAAGGTGCCAGCGATGTTGCGCTCCAGCTGGTCACGGTGCTGTGCGGCGCGGAGTTTGACGAAGTTTTTGTCGAATTCGGTGTATTGGTACATGGCGATATAGCGAGTAAAAAGTATAAATAGCGTTAAAAATGAGGATTATCAAGCACTTGGCTTGAAGACATTAGCCGTTACAGCATCAAAAGCTTGGTGCCCGCATAAGCCAGCAACACAGACAAAGCGCCACGAATCACGCGATCAGGCGTTTTCAGCATCAAATGGCTGCCTACCCAAATACCCGGCAACGAGCCAGCCAGCAGCAGTGTCAGCAAAGACCAATCCACCGAGCCGATAGAGGCATGGCCAAAGCCCGCCACCAGCGTCAGCGGCACTGCATGGGCAATGTCAGCCGCCACAATGCGCGGCAGCGGCAGGGCGGGGTACAGCAGCATCAGCACCGTCACGCCAATCGCGCCAGCGCCCACCGAAGTCAGCGTCACCAACGCGCCAATAATCACGCCAAACAGCACCGGCAGGCTCCAATGTTTCGGTTTGGTCGCCGCTTTGATGTCGTCTACATGGATATGGCGCGAAACCGCTTTGCCCAAAACCGCCTTGTACAGCGTGGCCGCAGCCGTCAGCAGCAGCGCAAAGCCCAGTGTTGTGGTCATCACATGCTGAACCGCAGGATCGGTCGTGCCCACTTGGCCTAATATATACAGCGTGACCAGCGAAGCAGGTACGCTCCCCGCCGCCATCTGCCCCACCACCCGCCAGTCAATCACCCGCGCCCGCGCCAGCTTGATAGACCCGCCCAGCTTGGTAAACGCCGCAAACAGCAAGTCCGTGCCAATAGCCAAATGTGGCTTCACCCCAAAAAAGAAAATCAACAACGGCGTCATCAACGACCCCCCGCCCACGCCAGTGAGTCCGACCACAAAGCCAACAAAGAAACCCGCGAAAACAAAAGCTAAATCATGCATAAGCGTGACTTTAGATTCAAATCGTTATACCTCAAAATACTTTGTTGTTGTCTTGTTATATGAATTTATGCATATGAAGCCAATCTGATGGGTAAGTATTTACTGGAAACGAGGGTTTAATGCAGAAGACTCGCAGAAGACTCGCAGAAGACTGCGGTGCTTCTTTGGATTTTTTATCTAGGTATTTATACAGTTAAATTATGATCCGGTCAGTAAACAAGCCATAAGCAGGAGCTTTGAAAGTCCAGATTAATAATCAGCTTCCAGATTTTTCGCAGGTTTTGCTGTATTAATTCGCAGTGCGCTTATCACCGAACACTTGAACCCATAGCCAGTGCGCCGATGTCGCGTATGAAGTCCGGGTAGCCGGTGTCGTTCACGTCGCCTAAAAGAAACAGCCATTCCAGCGAGTCGTCTTGGGTGGCGATGAATCCATCCACACTCGAAGCTGTGAAATATTGTGTTTTCATGATGCTCTCCCAAAAATCGCTGAACATCTGGATTTTAGTAAAAATGCTGGGAAGATGAATTGCTACAAATAAAATAGCACCTTAGGCAATAAATACGCCGAATAATAGCGATTTATGCCGTATTTTTGTGTGCAGTATGCTTATTGACGTACTGCCGTAACACACTGTCCATACGCGCCTGCCAACCTTCACCCGTGGCGCGGAAATACTCTACAACTTCTGCGCTGTAACGCACCGAAAGCAATAGTTTTTTGTTTTCTAACTTAGGCCTGCCTCTGACGGCGCGAAGCGGCACCAAGACTTCAAGTTGCGCTTTGGTCATGGGTTGAGCATCTGGGTCAGCCTTGGCCGCAGCCACAATTTTTGCGTTTTCAGCAACGTTAGGCATGGTGATGATTCGTTTAGGCATTATTTTCGACATATTTCTTTACCTCTCGTCTTTCAGCCAAGCGTAGGCTGATGATTCTGCGAACGTTCCCTCTGTCAACAAACGCCACGTAATACAGCGTGTTCCCCTCTGGCACTAGCCCAGTCATCCGCAATTCGTCATACGTGTAACGCGGATCAACCCACACATATGCTTCATCCCACGCTAACTGTTCGGCAAATTTGCGTGACAAACCATGCTTTGATGAATTCTGCTTGTCTTTGGCAGGGTCAAATTCGACGTGTATGATATATTGTAGCTACTGAAATGGGTAAGTAAAGAGCAGCGACTGTCAGTGTCAGCAACAAATGAATTGTCCGGTTTCTAGCAAGTAATCTGTCCGGTTTGTGGAGGTGAAATGAACCATCCCCCCATCAGCCGGACCCGCTACCTG
>JAYWCQ010000139.1:0-3525 GCA_043780435.1 Polaromonas sp. | reverse complement strand
GCGCTTTGCGGATGCTTGTGACCGCGTCAAACACGTAGCGCAGCTTGTCCATATCGGGCACGGTCAGCTTGGCAACGGCGGCTTCGTCACGCACGTTGTTCGCAAACTTGGGGCCTTCGCCCAAGGCAAAGCTGAGGCCCAGACCCATCGCGTCAGGAATCGTCAAAATATCACTGAACAAGATCGCCGCATCTAACTTGTAGCGTGCCAGCGGCTGCAGGGTTACCTCGGTTGCATATTCGGTGTTGGTCGCTAACCCCATGAAACTACCGGCTTTGGCGCGAATGTCGCGGTATTCCGGCAAATAGCGGCCTGCTTGGCGCATCAGCCACACGGGCGTGTGGTCAGACGCTTGGCGCATGCAAGCTTGTAGAAAAGTGGGATTGTGGAGATGGCTGAAATCGTGCATAGAACTCATTATCTCAGGCTAAAGCAAGTGTTTCACCCTGCGGTGATCAATCAACAAGCAGCGGTTTTCAACCACGGCCAAGCCTGCGGCCTCTGCTTCGCTTTTAGCCACTGCGTTGTCAATACCCAGCTGCATCCAGAGAACTTGGGCTTTGATGTGCACCGCCTCCGTGGCAATGGGTGGAATATCGACACTGTTGCGAAAGCAATCCACCATGTCGATTTTTTCGACTTTGGCGGCCTCTACCAGCGTGGCATAGACCTTTTCACCCAAAATCGGCGTGTTTGACGCTGCCGCCACAGGATTGATGGGAATGATTCTGTAACCCTGCGACTGCATGTACTCGGACACCTCATAGCTGTCGCGGTGGACTTTGGGTGACAAACCGACCACGGCGATGGTTTTGCAGGTTTTGAGGATATGGAGGATGTCGGGTTGGTTCATGTGCATTTATTTAACGTTTTAAATTTTCTTAAATTTTTCCTAGCGCAGCTTTCACATCATCCACACTGATGATTTCAGACAACACCTGCGGCGCTTTGCCGGGGACGTAGAGCACATAAACGGGCACGCCGCTGCGGCCCAAGTCGCGTAACGCAGCACCTATGGCGGGGTCGCGCCGCGTCCAGTCGGCGCGTAGCAATTGCACTTTTTTGGCGTCAAACTCGGCGAGCAATTCCGGCTTGGATAGCGTTGATTTTTTGTTGAATTGGCAAGTCACGCACCAGGCGGCGGTGAAATCGACAAACACGGGTTGCCCTTTGGCTAAAAGTTGATCCACCCGCCCTGGCTCCCACGCTTGCCATCGTTCATCCGTTATTTCACCAGTTTGTGCTGAAGCGGCTGAAATATCTGCATTTTTTATGATGTTTACACCTATAGCCGTCGTAATATATACCAATACTGCTATTGAAATAATAGCAAAATAAAACTTTGACTTGCCGTGCAAGCTCAGCGCCCACAGCAGCATGCACAGCATCAGCAAAATCGCCAAGAGTGCGCCGGCACCGTCAATGCCGCTTTGCTGCCCCAGCACCCACACCAGCCAAACGACTGTGGCAAACATGGGGAAAGCCATGAACTTTTTAAACGTGTCCATCCACGCGCCCGGTCTTGGCAAAGCTCGCGCCACGGCGGGAACAAAACTGGCCGCCATATACGGCAAGGCCATGCCCACGCCGATGGCGGCAAAAATCAACAACGCTTCCCACGCTGGCAAACCCAGCGCAAAGCCCAGTGATGCGCCCATGAACGGCGCGGTGCAAGGCGATGCCACCGCTACGGCCAACACGCCTGATAAAAACGAATCGACCGTGGGATTCTTCGCCCGCATGGCGGCGACGCTGGACGGCAATATGCTGCCGAACTCGAACAAGCCCGCCAGATTCATGCCCAAAACCGTGAAAAGCACGGCCAAACCAGCCACCACCAGCGGGTTTTGCAGCTGAAAGCCCCAGCCCAGCTGCTCACCCGCAGCCCGCAGCGCCAAAAATAAGGCGCCCAGCGCTACAAAAGACAGCACCACACCGGCGAAATACGCCACGCCGCTGCGTCTGTGCGCCTGTGTATCGCTGGCGTGTTTGGTGAAGCTGACCACTTTGAGTGCCAAGACGGGAAAAACACAGGGCATCAGATTCAAAATCATGCCACCCAACAGCGCACCCAGTAAAGCGGCAAGCAGCGTTAAATTGATGGGAGCTGCCGTTAAATTGGCGTTTTGCACGGCAACTTTTTTTTCTGCCAAAGCAGCCGCCAAGCCCGGTGACACCGTGGCAGCGGCAGCGACTTTGGGCCAAGCGCCTTGCACGGCCACCTCGGCACGCCAAGCTTGGTCGCCTGATTTCAGCACCACCGGCATGATTTCAGGGCTTTGGCTGCGCTGGCTGGACAGCGGCAAGCTGATGCGCCAGACCGCGCCCTGCCACGCCTGCTGGCTAGCCCCACTGTTGATGGCGCTGTTGTCTAGGACTTCAGTCGTTTCAGGGTAAAAATCTAGCGTTTTTCCGCGTAATTCCGCTGGCAAGCCTTGCAGTTCAAACTTCAGCACGTTGCCGTCAATCAGCGCCTGGCTGGCTGGCATGTTGCCAGCGACACTCCCAATAATCGGCTTAGGCTGCGCCTTGAAAGCCGCTTCAAACGCTGCAGAATTGATCGCGGTTGAGCCCTTGGTCGGGATGCTCAGTGCAAATTCGCCTTCTTCAGGAATGCATTCTTCCTTACACACCAGCCACTGCGCTTTGAGTTTGATGTCCAAGTTGCTATTGAGCAGCGACGGCTTGAAGGCGGGTGTGATGGTCAGCGGCACCGCCAGCAACACCGTGCCTTCGTAGCCAAAATTCGTCAAACTGCCAATTTTGATTTTTTGCGGCGCGGGCCAGGCAATGTCGCCCGCCAGCACGCCCACAGGCAGTGTCCATGTCAGCTGCGTGGGCAGGCCAGAATCGCCAGAATTCTTCCAATACGTGTGCCATTTGGGCTGATGCGCCAGCTGCAAACCGATCCAAACGGTGTTTGGGGTGATTTTGTCGTCGTTGCTGGCGGTGATACCCTGCGGCGCATGCGCCATCAGCTCGGCGCGGACGCGCTCGGTTGTTACCATTGATTTAACCTCATTTTTAGAGGTAAATTGAGCATTAGCCGGCGTATTTATTGCCTGAAGTGCTATTAAATTTATAGCCAATAACAGCTTAACCGACGTTCTTTGAAAAGTTCTGAAATACAACATAGTGAGGTAAGAGGCGTGAAGGGCAGCAAAGTTCAGTCCATCAGTCGCCTAAGCATAGCCACTTATATGACAAAGTGTCATTTACAGGGTGACATTAAGCGGTGCTGCGGACCAAGCGGACTGCATAGGCATTATCGCGGTCATTGGTGTCTTGGCTGCCCGTCCCGAATACACATTGCAGGCCTCGCGTCCGCCCTCGTCAACAAGGGTGGACGACCAAAACAAGGCTTCTGGTGCTTGCAGGCAAGGTTGGCAAGCGCCAGTCGCTGTAGCCCACAGCGCAGACAGGCCTACCTTCATGTCCGCGTATTGTTGCTCGGTTAGCGTTGAATCTTCCACATCCATCACTGACTCCATCTGTCGATTTTGTGTTCTCATCATAATAGAGGTA
>JAYWCQ010000138.1:0-5238 GCA_043780435.1 Polaromonas sp. | reverse complement strand
GGCTATTGATGCAGCACAGACCAACCGCAGTATTCTGGCTATTGTCATTACCGGCGCTGGCAGCAAAGCCTTTTGCGCTGGGGCTGATCTGCAGTCAGCGAACGCATTTACAACAGATTATTCAGACCCCACTGGCCACCTAGCACGCGTGCTGCGTAGCGCCAAAGCCAGCCACATTCCACTCATAGCGCGGGTCAACGGCGCGTGCATGGCCGGCGGCATGGGGCTGATGGCAATGTGCGACATGGCCGTCAGCTCGCCAGAGGTCGTATTTGGCCTGCCCGAGGTCAAAGTCGGTGTGTTTCCCGCGCAAGTGCTGGCCGTTTTGCAGCATTTGATCCCCAAGCGGAAATTGGCTGAGATGTGCCTCACCGGCGAGCCGATCACCTCTGCTCAAGCTTTGGAAATCGGTTTGATCAACTACGTCAGCACAGAAGCAGGCTTGGAAAGCTTGGATATCAAACTGCAATGGCTGCTAGGCCGCGTGCTGGACAAATCCCCCGCCGCTATTCGGCGTGGTTTGTACACCATGAAAAAGGTGGAGGCGATGGCGTTTGAAGAGGCGATGTCGTTCACAGAAAGCCAAATCGCCCTGTTCACACTGACGGAAGATGCTAAAGAGGGCCAGAAAGCCTTTCAAGAGAAGCGCAAACCGCAGTGGACAGGGCGATAATAGTGTAAATTCATCTATTTTGCTATATAGTTAATAGCGCTTTAATCAATAAATACGCCGGCTATAGGCTATTTTATGCCCTACGGAGGGTGTTTTTGTGTAAGTTGCTTTAACTGACCGTTAAAACTTAACGGGTTCACCACTTTTCCAGCTCGTAGCTGCAGCATCCGCCAACTTTTGCGCTGCAACGCCGTCAGCAACCGTGGTTTTGAAGGCGCCGCCAGACTGCAAAGTTTCAAAGAAATGGGCGATTTCTAGGCGATAAGCGGCCGCGTAACGCTGCAAAAAGAAGGCTTCTGGCTTGTCTGCATGGATGCCGCTGGCGTTCCACTGCAGCACTTCGGTAGGGGTGTGGTTGCCGCATTGCAGCAAACCTGCCGAACCCATCACCTCAAAGCGCTGGTCATAGCCGTAGGCGGCACGGCGGCTGGTGTTGATTTGGCACAAGCGGCCTGTGCGGGTGCGAATGGTCACAGCGGTGCTGTCCACATCGCCCAGCGCCATGATGGCGGGGTCGGTTAGGACTGAGCCGGTGGCGCTCAGCCACTCAGCTTCGTCACCGTCGGCACACAAAATCCAGCGGAAAACGTCAAAGTCGTGAATCAACATGTCGCGGAAGATGCCGCCCGAGGCTTTGATGTACTCGGCCGGCGGTGCGCCAGGGTCGCGGCTGGTGATGATGAGCATTTCTGGGTTGCCAATCTCACCGGCATTCAGGCGGCGGCTGGCGTCGTTGAAAGTGGGGTCAAAGCGACGCTGAAAACCGATCATGCAAGCCACGCCAGCAGCTTTGACCGCTTGGGCGCACGCTTCCGCACGGGGGACCGACAAATCAACCGGTTTTTCACAAAAAATGTGCTTGCCTGCTACTGCTGCACGGGTGATCAAGTCGCTGTGTGTGTCTGTCGATGAGCAAATAGCGACGACATCAATGGTTTTATCGGCCAAAGCCGCTTCAATGCTGGCGACTTCAGCGCCGAACTGTTGCGCTACTTCTGAGGCTGCCAATGGCACAGGGTCACAGACGTATTTGAGCTTCACCCCAGTGAGTGCAGCGATATTAGATGCGTGAATGCGACCAATGCGGCCAGCGCCGAAAACAGCGACGTTTGTCATGTCAATTCCAAAAAAGAGTTAAAAATAGGATGAAAAGCAGGATGAAAAGCAGGATAAAAAAAGGATAAATATAGAAATTATTTTCGATTATATTTCAAAATCGAATTAATTTAACTTTGCCAACGTTCAAATCGCGTTACTTTTGATCGCTCATGTTTGATTTGTAAGGTAGTTCCAGCGTGTAGGCCAAGGCAATAAACAAGCTTTGCGCCATGCTCATGGTGCTGGTCAGCGACCTGAAACCAAAGGTCGAATTGTCCTGCACGATCAGCGAGGTTTGCGCCAATTTAGCCAAAGGACTCATGAGGCTGTCCGTGATGGCGATCAGTTTGGCGCCGCGCTCGACAGCTAACTTGGCGACGGAGACGGTTTCTTCTGCATAGGGCGCAAACGAGATGGCGATCATCACATCGTCTTTGCGGACAGAGCGTATTTGGCCTTGCTGCGTGCCGCCAATACCTGTCACCAAGCCAATGCGTTTGTCGGTGTGCTGCAAGGCATAGTCCAAATACGCGGCGATTGGGAATGAGCGGCGTGACGCGGCTAGCCAAATGCACTCACTGGCAGCCAGTAAATCGACAGCTTTTTTGAAGCTGGGCGCATGGAGGCTGTTTGTTAGCTCTTGCATGCCAGCCAAGCTGCCGGCCAAGAATTCACTCGCAATATCCGTGCTGGACAAGTTGCCTGAGCCGTCTGCACTGGATGCGATGATGTCGCGAATGCGTGACTTATAGGTGCGACTAGGCGCCAGCTGTCGCGAAATGCCATCTCTAAAAATAGCTTGCATTTCGGAATAGCCGGAATAACCAAAATGTTTGGCAAAACGCACCACCGCTGAGGGCTGGACACCACATTGCCCCGCGACTTCTTGGATACCATCCAAGCCAATGTGGTCTTTGTGCAACTCAACGTAGCGCGCAATGATTTTGAGCTGCTTGCTGAGAACGTCGTATTCGCCTGAAATGCGGCGAATAAGGG
Organism: Polaromonas sp.; assembly: GCA_043780435.1. Lineage (GTDB taxonomy): Bacteria > Pseudomonadota > Gammaproteobacteria > Burkholderiales > Burkholderiaceae_C > Aalborgiella. The sequence goes on along the minus strand of JAYWCQ010000138.1, from coordinate 2,471 downwards.
ACTCAACGCTGGTTGCTGCTGAATTTGGTGTGTCTGGTTTTGCCATATTGAAAATGTTGAAATGCGGTAGAAATATTTTTCTATTATAAATTTTATTATGAGTGTGCAAAAGTACAATAAAACCATGAAAAACACCTATGTCCTCACGCTCTCATGTCCAGACAAGCCAGGTATCGTTCACGCGGTATCGGGTTTGTTGCTTGAACATGGTGCGAACATTGAAGAAGCGGCGCAGTTTAACGATGCGCAAACGGATTTGTTTTTCATGCGCGTGCAGTTTGCTTGTAAAGCAGCGATTCAGATTGATATTGAAGCAGCTATTGCACAGCTTGCAGTAAGTTGGAATATGGTTTTTAACTTGCATCCAGCGGCGCAAAAAATGCCTATCGTCATCATGGTGAGCCAGCAAGGTCATTGTTTGAACGATTTGCTGTTTCGCTGGAAATCAGGCTTGTTGCCAGTGGATATCAAAGCCATCATCAGCAACCACCGCGACTTTTACCAGTTGGCCGCCAACTACAACGTGCCGTTTCACCACGTCAAAGTGACGGCGGATACCAAGGCTGCCGCTGAAGCCAAGCAGCTAGAAATCATTCAATCAGAAGGCGCAGAGCTGGTGATTCTTGCGCGCTACATGCAGGTGCTGTCGGATGACATGTGCAAAGCCCTGAATGGTCGCGCCATCAACATTCATCACAGTTTTTTACCCAGCTTCAAGGGTGCAAAACCGTATTTTCAGGCGCATGACAGAGGCGTTAAATTGATCGGTGCCACCGCCCATTACGTAACGGCAGACTTGGACGAGGGCCCCATCATCGAGCAAGACGTCGCCCGTGTTGACCACAGTTTGACGGTTGACGACCTGACCGCACAAGGGCGAGACACCGAAAGCCAAGTCTTGGCACGCGCAGTTAAATGGCACAGCGAACACCGTGTCTTGATCAGCGGGCATAAAACTGTTATTTTCAGGTAAATCGACTGCCGTCATTCCCGCGAAGGCGGGAATCTATCGTGGCGCTTGTGGATTCCCGCCTTCGCGGGAATGACGGCTAGAAAGGTTTTTTTGACCAAACCGTTTAAAATAGAAAAAATTTGCCAAATAATTTTGCAAAGAGAAATATATTTCCGTATAATTTCTCTTCATGTCACAAACTTTTCATTTCCCCACTAACCGCCGTATTGATATTGCTTGTTTAGGCCGGCTTGCTGTCGATTTGTACGCCCAGCAATTTGGCAGTCGCTTAGAAGATGCGCGCAGTATGTCTATGTACTTGGGCGGCAGCTCGGCTAACCTGGCTTTTGGTGTCGCCCGTTTGGGGCTTAAAAGCGCCATGATTTCGCGCGTCGGTAACGAGCAAATGGGGCGATTTTTGACCGAATCTTTACAGCAAGAAGGCTGCGATACCAGCCAAGTGCAAGTGGATGCTGAGCGACTTACCGCACTTGTGTTGCTAGGTTTGAAAGACAAACATACCTTTCCTTTGCTTTTCATGCGTGAAAACTGTGCAGACATGGCTGTGGATGCCAACTTGATTGACGAGTCTTTCATCGCCTCATGCCGCTCATTGGCCATCACAGGGACGCATTTGTCCACGCCTGTGACGCGTAAAGCTTCCATGACTGCGTTGGCGTATGCCAAGCGTCATCAGGTCATTCGCGTGCTTGATATTGATTTTCGGCCCGTGCTGTGGGGCTTGACCTCACGCGGCGCGGGCGACAACCGCTATGTGGCAGATGCTAATGTCACCAAACAGTTGCAAGAGGTTTTGCCTGAATTTGATTTGCTGGTAGGCACAGAAGAGGAGTTCTTCATTGCCGGCGGTGCTAAAGGGACGAGCAATGATGATTTGATCGCCAGCTTACGTGCTGTGCGCGCGTTGAGCAAAGCGACCTTGGTGGTTAAACGCGGCGCACTGGGTTGTTGTGTGATTGAGGGCGATATTCCTGCAAATATCAATGATGCGCCCACTTACAAGGGTGAAAATGTTGAGGTTCTCAATGTGCTGGGCGCTGGTGATGCGTTCTTGTCAGGTTTGATGGCTAGCTTACTGCAGGGCAAAACCTGGGCAGAATCAACGCGGGTGGCCAACGCTTGCGGCGCTATCGTGGTGTCTCGCCATGCGTGCTCGGCAGCTATGCCTACGCCCGCAGAGTTGTCGCACTGGTTTGGCGGTACGCGTAATCCGAAAGTAGATGCAGACCAGCAATTGGCACATTTGCACCGTGTCACAGCAGCGCGGCCAAGTTGGCATGAGTTGTGTGTGATGGCATTCGATCACCGCAGCCAATTTTTTGATATGGCGCGCGAGGCTGAAGCCAGTGAATCGCGTATTCCTGCATTGAAAAAATTGTTGGTAAAAGCGGCCGAGCACGTTGAGCGCAGCCATCAGATGCAAGGCCATACGGGTGTTTTGATTGATGGCGGTGCTTATGGTGCAGATGCGCTGGCCAGTGCTACAGGTCGTGGTTGG
>JAYWCQ010000137.1:0-4207 GCA_043780435.1 Polaromonas sp. | reverse complement strand
TGTGATGAACACCTATGGCCGCGTGCCATTGGCCTTGTCGCACGGTCAGGGCTGCCGAGTATGGGACATCAACGGCAAAAGCTATATCGACGCCTTGGGGGGCATTGCGGTCAACACCTTGGGGCACAACCACCCCAAATTAGTGCCCGCATTACAAGACCAGTTGAGCAAAATCATCCACAGCTGTAACTACTACCACGTGCCTGGTCAAGAAATATTGGCAGCCAAACTGGTGGAACTGTCAGGCATGACCAATGTGTTTTTCTGCTGCACAGGCTTAGAAGCCAATGAAGCAGCTTTGAAGCTGGCACGTAAATATGGGCATGACAAAGGAATTGACCGCCCTGAAATCGTGGTTTATGAAAAAGCCTTTCATGGTCGAAGCATCGCCACATTGAGCGCGACGGGGAATCCGAAAGTGCAAGCAGGCTTTGGCCCACTGGTTGAAGGATTCATTCGTGTACCTTTGAACGACATTGAAGCGCTCAAAAAAGCCACGGCCGGCAACAAAAACGTCACGGCGGTGTTTTTTGAAACCATCCAGGGCGAAGGTGGCGTCAACCCGATGCGGATTGAGTATTTGCAGCAAGTCCGTCAATTGTGTGATGAAAACGACTGGCTGTTGATGATCGACGAAGTGCAATGCGGCATGGGGCGCACCGGCAAATGGTTTGCCCACCAGTGGGCAGGTATTGTGCCGGACGTGATGCCTCTGGCCAAGGGTTTGGGCAGTGGTATACCTATTGGCGCAGTTGTTGCGGGGCCCAAAGCTGCCAACATCTTCCAGCCCGGCAACCATGGCACCACCTTTGGCGGCAACCCGCTGGCCATGCGTGCAGGGATTGAAACCATTCGCATCATGGAAGAAGAAGGCCTGCTGGCGCATGCCGCCAAAATGGGTGATTACTTCAAAGCAGCCTTGACAAAAGCAATGAACGACAACGCCATCGGCAAAGCTGGTTTGAAAGAAATTCGTGGTCAAGGTTTGATGATTGGCATGGAGCTGACCAAGCCGTGCAGTGAGCTGACAGCACGCTGCGCAGAAAAAGGCTTGCTCATCAGCGTCACGGCGGATACCGTCATCCGCATGGTGCCACCGCTCATCATCACGGCAGCCGAAATCGACGAAATTGTGTCCATTCTTTGTCCTTTGGTGATTCAGTTGTTGGCTGAAAAAGCATGAATACAACAACGGTCAAGCACTACCTGCAATTCAGCGACTTAACAGCCGCTGAGTATGCTTATATTTTTGAACGCGCAGCCCTCATCAAGAAAAAATTCAAAACCTACGAAAAACACCAGCCCCTGGCTGACCGCACACTGGCGATGATTTTTGAAAAAGCTTCGACACGCACCCGCGTGAGTTTTGAAGCAGGCATGTATCAAATGGGCGGCTCGGTCGTTCACCTCACAACCGATGGCAGCCAGCTGGGACGTGCTGAGCCGATTGAAGACAGCGCCAAAGTCATCAGCCGCATGGTTGATCTGGTGATGATTCGCACCTACGAGCAAACGAAGATTGAGCGCTTTGCCGAGCATTCCCGCGTGCCCGTCATCAACGGCTTGACCAACGAGTTTCATCCATGCCAAATTTTGGCGGATATCTTCACCTACATCGAGCACCGTGGTTCTATTGTGGGCAAAACCGTTGCCTGGGTGGGCGATGGCAACAACATGGCCAATACCTGGCTGCAAGCCAGTGAGATTTTGGGCTTCACCGTGCACGTCAGCACACCCAGCGGCTATGAAGTGGATCAGGACATTGCGGGGCTGCGTTCATCAGACAGCTACAAAGTCTTCAAAGACCCGATGCAAGCCTGCGCGGGCGCAGATTTGGTCACCACCGACGTGTGGACCAGCATGGGCTATGAGGCTGAAAACGAAGCGCGTAAAACGGCCTTTGCGGATTGGTGTGTTGATCAAGACATGATGCGTAACGCCAAACCGGACGCCTTGTTCATGCACTGCCTGCCAGCGCACCGTGGTGAAGAAGTGGCGGCCGAAGTGATCGATGGGCCGCAGTCTGTGGTGTGGGAAGAAGCCGAGAACCGCATGCACGTGCAAAAAGCGCTGATGGAGTACTTGCTGCTAGGGCAAATCATCTAATTCGCTGTCGCTCGACCCTGCCATGCGTGGCGGGATGAACGAAGGCAAAAGCTAGATTCCACCCGTGGGTATTGGTGAAGTCATGCGTGCTGGCGGTGTGGGCAAAATTATTGCGAAGCCCGCATCATCATCTGCTGCGCGATCAGCCAGTACAACAACACAACGGCCGTGCAAGACCCTAAAAGCTACCTCAGCTTGCTGGTCAACCGCGCCCGCATGGAAGGCATTGTGGTGTTTGATTACGCACCGCGCTACCACCTGGCGGTTGCCGAGATGGCTGGGTACTTGAAAGATGGCCGTATGAAAAGCAAAGAAGATGTGGTCGTCGGGTTGAATACCTTCCCAGAGACGCTGATCAACCTGTTCGACGGCAGCAACTTCGGTAAGCTGGTGTTGCAAGTCGCAAAAGAGTCATCTTTAAAAACCTAAATTGCTATATATTTAATAGCAGATTAGGCTTTAAATACGCCGGCCAGAGTCACATTTAGACCATCTTTAAGACTCTAAAGCCGCGTACACCAAGTTTCTGAACAGCGGACGGTAATAATCGCGCTGGTTCGGGGCTTGGATCAACATCATGGCAAACATATCGAGTTTAGGGTCGACAAAAAACGTCGTTCCCGCAATGCCACCCCAGTAATACACGCCAGCGGAGCCAGGCACCGTGCTGATGCCCGTTTCTTTGCGCACGGCGAAACCCAAGCCAAAACCATGACCAGGCGGTAACAGCGTCGCAGTACAGGGTGCGCTGATGGGTAAATCGCCCAGATGGTCGGCAGTCATGAAATCGACGGTATGGCTGCTGAGCAAGCGCACGCCGTCCAATTCGCCTTTGTTCAACATGAACTGCAAAAACCGCGCGTAATCATGCGCGGTAGAAGCCAAACCACCTCCGCCTGATTCAAAGGTCGGATGGTCTTGAATATTGATCAATTTCAGCTGAATGCCACCATCAGGGTCTTTGGTGAAAGGTTCTGCGATGCGATGGTGTTTGTCTGCGGAGACGCTAAAGGCTGTTTCCAACATTTTTAGCGGCTTAAAAATCTGATCGTTCAGAAAATTGCCCAATGTTTGTCCGCTGATGATTTCAACCAAAGCCCCCAAAACATCCGTCGCACGGCTGTATTCCCACACCGTCGCTGGGTCATACTGCAACGGTTGTGCGGCTAAGATTTTAGAAAATTCAGCATTACTGGAATCTCGCAAACCCATACCAATTTTGGCATTGCGGTAGGCTTTTTGTGCAGCAGAGTTGCCCAAAAATTCATAAGTCAAACCGGCAGTGTGACGCAGCAGGTCTTGCACCGTAGCCGGCTTGGCAGCTGCGTAGTTCACTTGTCCTTCGAAGTCTACGGCAAACTGTTGTTTCGCATACTCTGGCAAATACTTGCCCACGGGGTCACTTAGCAGCAGCTTGCCCCGCTCCATCAGCATCATGGTCGCGACTGACACGATGGGTTTGGTCATCGAATAAATGCGAAAAATGGAATCCAAAGCCATCGTCGTACCGGCATTTGGATTTTGCTGGCCCAAACTTTCAAACAACTCCACTTTGCCATGACGTGACAACATGACCACGGCACCGGGCAAGCGACCGCTGTCAATTTCAGATTGCAAAGTAGCTAACAATCGGGCTTTGCGTTCAGCATGCATAAACTATCCCCATATTTATTGAGTAATTAAATTGAATTCAAGCAAAGCGCGTACGCGCCAATGCAGCACCTTGCGCCAGGGCTTCAAGCTTCTTGATGGCCACTGCGCGGCTCATGGGCGCTAAGCCGCAATTGGTGCATGGGAACAATTTGTTTTTAGGCACAAACTGCAAGGCGCGGCCAATGGTGTCTGCAATCTGTTCGGGTGTTTCGATCTCGTCACTCGCCACATCAATCACACCCACCATCACATCCTTGCCTGCCAGCAATGCCATCAAATGCGCTGGCACGTGTGAGTGGTAGCTTTCTAAACTGACCTGATTGATGCTGCTTTTCGCCAAGACCGGCAGTACCAATTCATATTGGTTCCACTCATCGCCCAGCGTTTTTTTCCAATCGTCATTGGCCTTGATACCGTAGCCGTAGCAAATGTGAACTGCCGTCGTGCA
>JAYWCQ010000136.1:0-21745 GCA_043780435.1 Polaromonas sp. | reverse complement strand
GCGACGGACGCGCCGGTGGACCTGGAAACCACCGACGTGGACCTGGCGCTGCGCTATGCCACGCCTGCACATGTGCCGGCCCATGCGCAGCGCCTGTTTGGCGAGCAACTGGCACCGGTACTCAGCCCCTGGTTGCTCAAAAGCAGCCCGACGCTGTCGAAGGCGACTGACCTGGCCCAGTTCGCGCTGATTGAAGCCGGTGATACCCACCGCAGCCAGCACCTCGAATGGCTGAGCTGGCAGCGCTGGTTTGAGGTGCAGCAACTCAAGCGCCTGGAGCCCAAGCGCTGGCTGTATTTCAACTACGCCCACCAGATCGCGCAGGCGGCGGTGGCAGGCCAGGGCGTGGCGCTGGTGCGTACCCCGTTGATTGCCGAAAGCCTGGCATCTGGCGATCTGGTTGAGCCGTTTCCGAAGCTCCGGCTGGATTCACCGTTGGCGTACTGGCTGATCGTCGGTCCGCGAAGCCAGAGTCGGCCTGAAGTGCTGGCGTTTTGCAATTGGCTGAAAAATCAGGCGGCAATTACGCGCGAAGCGATTGGCGATGTGCCGGATCCAGAAACGGTGGATGCAATGGACTGACGGAATCGCAGTCATTTCACCGCAGAGGCGCAGAGAGCGCAGAGGGCCGCAGAGAAAGACGAAGTTGAAAGATTATTAAAAACCGTAACTACTCAGCCCCGTTTTACTCCTTCCCCTTTTGGGGGAAGGCAGGGATGGGGGCCAGCGGTGGTCGAAGGCCAACTGTCTGTGTTGCCCCGGCATGGCTGGGAGACGCCAACTGCGGTTTGACGCCCGTCGGATTTGGAGCCGGGAACGCCCCCATCCCATCCTTCCCCCAAAGGCGGGAAGGGGCAGTGCGGATGCATCAGCGGGGATCATCCGGCAAGCTGAGTGATTACTAAAAACCTTCAATCTGTTTTTTACTCTGCGCCCCTCTGCGTCCTCTGCGTCCTCTGCGCCTCTGCGCCTCTGCGGTAAATGCCCCCGCTTTTTCTAGATTGGCCAGACCACGCCGTTGTCGTTCAGCAGCGCATCCAGCGCCATGTCATGCGACTCGGGTTCGAAATCCGGCAGCCAGCCATGCGTGTAACCCAAGCCCACCGTAAACGGCCGCGGCTGCAGCGTGGCCAGCGTGCGGTCATAAAAACCGCCGCCATAGCCCAGCCGGAAGCCGCCCGGCCCGTAGCCAACGCAGGGCACGAACAGCAGCGTCGGCACCACAACCTCGGTGTCTTTGGGTTTCGGAATGCCGTAGGCGTCTTCTTCCATCGGGCAGCCGGGGTACCAGGTGTGAAAGGTGAGGGTTTTGTGAACTTTGTCGATGACGGGCAAGCCAATTTTGCAGGGTGATCTGTTTGCTACAGTTTCAGTCGCTGTTTGAGCAGCATCATCGCCGGCTGCAGGCTCGTTTGTAAGGTGTGCGGCGGTGGCGGCGGTCAAAGCCGCATCTTCTTGCCAGCGGTAGAGGGCGGGCAGCGGGTCAAACTCGCCTTTGATGGGCCAATACGCGCCAATCACCGTGTCAGGGCGGTTAAACAGCCAAATGCGCATCACACGTTGTAACAAGTCAGCGCGCTGTCCTCTATCGGGTAAATTCAAGCGTTGTTCTATCAAAGCTTTGCGTACGGCGGCTTTATCCATTATTCTTACCCTCTATGACATTTCCGAACTTTTCTACATTATTCCCAAGAACCTTGATTCTGACATCACTTTTGCAGCTTGCAACGCTTCATTGCTTTGCGCAAGCGCCGAATGATGCACGCGCGGAAGCCAGAGCCGACAATGTGTTGCTTGAGATGGGCGCCGCTTTCAAAAAGCTCGATAAAAAACGTCTCACCGAGCTGTTGCCACAATCAGCAGGCCACAGCCTAGAGCCGTGGGCTGCCTATTGGGAACTGAAAGCGCGGTTAGAAGAGGCCTCAGATGCGGAAGTGCAGCGCTTTTTGGCGCGCCATGTCGGCACCTACCAAGAAGACCGCTTGCGCAACGACTGGCTGATGCTGCTGGGTCAGCGCCGCGATTGGGGCAACTTTGCCTTTCAGTACCCGCAATACCGCATGCGTGACGACAAAGAAGTACGTTGCTATGCGCTCTTGGTTGATCATTTGCAGACGCCCCAAGGCGTGGGAACTTTGACAGGCGCGACGCCGCCTGAACGCGCTTTAGAAGTGCGTAAACTGTGGTGGTCACTCAAAGATGCCGATGACGGCTGCAACTTGGCGGCTGACCGTTTGATCAAAGACCCCAATTCAACGCAAACAGGTATGAATGTACAAGACGCTTTCATCAAAGCCCGCTTGGCGACTGAGGTCAACCGCGCCCGCGCCGCGAAAAATGCACACCAAATTGTTGCCGGTGCAAGGCACATGCGCAGCGAAGAAGCCCTGTTAGACATTCTGCGAACAGCAGCCGGCAATGCAGACAGCGCTGTCGATGAATTGCGGGTCAAAATGACACGTTTCAGCTTCAATGCTGAGCAAATCAACTGGGCTTGGGGCGCCATTGGCAAACAAGCGGCTTTGAGCCAAAACAGCAATGCCGCCAGCTACTTTGCCAATGTCAACAAAGACAGCGACTTGAACGACGACACGCTGGGCTGGAAAGTGCGTGCCACCTTGCGCGTCAGCAGCAAGCCGAACTGGACGGCGGTGCTCCACGCCATCAACGCCATGAGCGAACCTGCACAAAAAGAAGTGATTTGGACCTATTGGAAAGCGCGTGCCCTCAAGTCTAAAAATGCACTGACAGAGGCCAATGCACTGTTTGAAAGCATCGCCAGCGTGCGTGGTTTTTACGAGCAGTTGGCACTAGAAGAGTTGGGCAGAAAAATCACAGCCCCCGAGCGCCCGCCAGAAGTGACGCCATTAGAAAAAGCGGTGACTCGCCAAAACGCAGGTTTGAACCGCGCTTTAAAAGCCATCAGCATCGGTCTGCGTTCTGAAGGCGTGCGTGAGTGGAACTACAGCACCAATTTGACCAATTCAGCCGGACAAGCGGGTGGCATGAATGACCGGGAGCTGCTGGCCGCTGCCCAGTTTGCCTGCGAGCGCGAGGTGTGGGACCGCTGCATCAACACCAGCGAACGCACCAAAACCATCATTGATTTCGAGCAACGTTTCCCCATGCCGTTTCGCAACTCGGTGGTGAAGCGTGCCGGTGACATTGGCCTTGATCCTGCTTACGTGTACGGCTTGATTCGCCAAGAAAGCCGCTTCATCATGGATGCCCGCTCGCACGTAGGCGCGTCGGGTTTGATGCAAGTCATGCCCGCCACCGCACGTTGGACGGCGAAAAAAATCGGTTTGACCAACTTCACGGCAGACCAAATCACCGACCGCGAAACCAATATCGCCATCGGCACCGGGTATTTGAAGCTGGTGTTGGATGACTTTGCTGGCTCCATGCCCATGGCTGCTGCCGCCTACAACGCAGGCCCGAGCCGGCCGCGCGCTTGGCGCAATGGCGCGGTGGTAGAAACCGCCATTTGGGCCGAAAACGTGCCTTTTGCCGAAACGCGAGATTACGTCAAAAAAGTGCTGAGCAACACGACCAACTACGCCGCGATTTTGACGGGGCAACCGCAATCCCTCAAAAATCGCCTCGGCATGATTGGCCCGCTCGGTGTTGATGCACCCGCTGTGAATACAGATTTGCCGTAAGAAGTAATGCGTCTTTCCCGCGCAGGCGGGAATCCACGAGCGCTACCATGGATTCCCGCCTGCGCGGGAATGACGAGAGTTTTCTGATAATCTCATCCCTATGAAAAAAACATTAGAAAAAGTGCTGGTTTTGGGCGGCACGGGCTTTGTGGGTCGCCACGTTTGTGAAAAATTAACCCGTCTCAACGTTCGCGTCACCGTGCCCACGCGCAGGCGCAGCAATGCTTACAACGTGCAAGCGCTGCCCATGCTGGATGTGCTGGAAGTTGATATTCACGACCCAGCCGCACTGGCCGCTTTGGTGGCTGGCCACGATGCGGTGGTTAATCTGGTCGCGGTCTTGCATGGCGACGAAGCCGCGTTTGAGCGTGCCCATGTAGCGTTGCCGAAAAAATTAGCCGCTGCTTGCCAGCAAACGGGTGTGACACGCGTCGTCCACATCAGCGCCTTGGGCGCCGCCGTTGATGGGCCGTCCATGTACCAGCGAAGCAAAGCGCGGGGTGAAGCGGTGTTACAAGCCGCGGGGCTAGACCTCACCATTCTGCGCCCCAGCGTTATTTTTGGGGCTGATGACAAGTTTTTGAACCTGTTTGCCAAACTGCAAACCATTTTCCCTGTCATGCCTTTGGCGGGCGCAAACACCAAGTTTCAGCCGGTGTGGGTGGAAGACGTGGCGCAAGCCGTGGTGAACAGTTTGACTAAGCAATCCTCACCTGAAAACAGAGTCATTGAAGCTTGCGGCCCCGATGTGATCACGCTGAAAGAGCTGGTACAACTTTCCGCCATCGCCGCTGGTATCAACCGTGGTCGTGGTCGCCCAGTGATTGCCTTGTCGCCCTTCTTAGGCAAATTGCAAGCCGCGGCGATGCGCTTGTTACCTGGCGAGCCCTTGATCACCCAAGACAACTTGGACTCCATGCAGGTGGACAACGTTGGCACGGGCAAACTGCCAAATCTGCAAACCTTGGGCATCACGCCCAGCGCCTTGGCCGCTATTGTTCCCACCTATTTGGGAAATAACAGCGTTTTGCGCCAGCAGTTGGCGTTTCGTAAAACAGCGGGTCGGTTTTAAGGGCTTATTTCACTGAAAACTATGTTCAAGCTCTACATTGGCAACAAAAACTACTCTTCTTGGTCTATGCGTCCCTGGGTGTTGCTGACGCAAGCTGGCATTCCGTTTGAAGAGGTGATGGTGCGGTTTGATTCGTTTGATGCCGACTCCCAATTCAAAAAAACCATGGCCACTGTCAGCCCGACCGGCAAAGTGCCTGCGCTGGTGGATACATCTGTAGCCGGTGATTTGAAAATCTGGGACACTTTGGCTATTGCAGAATACGCCGCTGAACAGTTCCCCGACAAAAACCTCTGGCCCCAAGACAAAGCCGCCCGCGCCATTGCCCGCTCGGTTTGTGCTGAAGTGCACTCAGGTTTTACTGGCTTGCGTAGCATCTGTGACATGAACATCGAAGCCTCGTTGCCAGAAATCGGCCAACTCGTCTGGCGCGACAATCCAGCCGTGCAAGCTGACGTTCAACGCATCGTCGAGCTGTGGGGCGGTTTGCTTGAAAAACACGGTGGCCCCATGTTGTTTGGCGATTTTTCAGTGGCAGACGCCTACTTCGCCCCTGTTTGCATGCGTTTCAACACCTATCAGCTCCCTCTGCCCACCAACATCGCCGCTTACGTGGCCAGAGTGACGGCTTTGCCAAGTGTCCAAAAGTGGATTCAAGAAGCTTTGCTAGAGAATGATTTTGTGGTAATGGACGAGCCGTATCGCGTTAAAGCTTCATAAGTGCGGCGTAAAAGCAGCAAAAATCAACGGAAGTCAACGGAAGTCAACGGAAGTCAACGATAATTAACCATCGACGATTTGTCGATTAATTTGTCTTAATTTTGGAGTTATTATGTTGCAAAAAACACGTTTATTGTTCTTGGTGTGTACCACAGCTATTTTGGCTGCATGCGGCGGTGGAAATACCGAAGACATTAATAATTTAGCTGGTAATTACGCCTATTCACAGTTCAAATTGACAGCAAATACATGCAATTCTGATGTGGCTCAAACCATAGATCGTGGTAGCGAATCTGTAACACAAGACGGAGTAAATGTATCAATCAACAGTTTTGGAACAGTATTCCGTGGGACTGTTGATGCTGACAATATGGGCTTTACAGCTTCATATACCCAAACGCAAAATGACGTACCTGTTGTGAGCAAATACGCATTCAGAAGAATTGTTATTGGTAAAGATTACGAAGTCAATTTCACCACCACGACTGGCGCGTGTGCAGTTCAATACTCAGGAACGGCGTTAAGAAGTTGATCTCCTAACCCGCTAAACTACCCCCCATGCAAATTTACATGGTGGGTGGTGCGGTGCGGGATGCTTTGCTGGGCTTGCCAGTGAAGGACAGGGACTGGGTGGCCGTGGGCGCCACGCCGCAGCAGCTAGTCGATTTGGGCTATCTGCCGGTTGGTAAAGACTTCCCCGTTTTCGTGCACCCCATCACCAAAGATGAAGTCGCCTTAGCGCGGCAAGAGCGTAAAACGGCGCCCGGCTACCACGGTTTTGCCTTCCATGCCGCACCGGATGTGACGCTGGAGCAAGACTTGTCACGGCGCGATCTTACTATTAATTCAATAGCAATAGAGGCAATAAATACGACAGCTGAACATGGTTTTAATAGCCTATTTGAGCATGTTTTTACGGCAAATACATCGATTACTCTCGATAGAACGCAGTTGATAGACCCGTATTGCGGTGTGCGCGATATAGACGCCAAAGTGCTGCGCCACGTCTCCCCTGCTTTTGCCGAAGACCCGGTGCGGATTCTGCGTTTAGCCCGCTTTGCAGCGCGGTTCAACGATTTCACGGTTGCGCCAGAGACCATGGCGTTGATGCGGCAGATGGTGCACAACGGCGAGGTAGATGCGCTTGTTTCCGAACGCGTTTGGCAAGAAATAGCCACGGGGCTGATGTACGACAAACCCTCCCGCATGTTTGAGGTGCTGCGCGAATGCGGGGCGTTGCAGCGGCTGTTGCCCGAGCTGGACAGACTATGGGGCGTGCCACAGCGGGCCGAATACCACCCTGAAATCGACACCGGTGTACACGTCATGATGGTGCTGGACATGAGCGCCACGCTGGATGGCAACTTAGCGATTCGCTACGCCTGCCTGTGCCACGACTTCGGCAAAGGCACCACATCCGCCGACGTGCTGCCGCGCCACATTGACCACGAAGACCGCAGTGTCAAGCTGCTAAGAGAAGTGAGCGCACGCCTACGTGTGCCGACCGAATGCAAAGAACTGGCCGAAGTGGTGGCGCGTGAGCATGGCAACATCCACCAAAGCGGTGAATTTAGCGCCGCAGCCATTGTCAGATTGCTAGAGCGCTGCGACGCCTTCCGCAAACCCGCCCGCTTCGCCGAAGTGCTGCTGGCCTGCGAATGTGACGCCCGTGGTCGCTTGGGTTTTGAAGATGCCGCCTACCCGCAGCGCCAGAGACTGCTGCAAAGTTTGCAAGTTGCGCAAACCGTGACGGCTGAAAATGCTATTAATAATATAGCTGCTAAAGTAATAAATACGCCGGCTATAAGAGAAAATACCTCAAAAAGTGAGCTTTTAGAGGCAGAAACACCGTCTGGCAAGCAGATTGGCGAGTTGATTCACGCAGCCCGCGTACGGGCTGTGGAAAAACTCACAACTTAAACGGCACCACCAGCTGGCGTTGCTCGCCCAAGCCTTCGATACCCAAGGTGACCACATCGCCCTTTTTCAAGAAAACCGGCGCTGGTTTGCCATCTTTCTTGATGCCCAAACCCACGCCCGGCGGGGTGCCGGTGGTGATGACGTCGCCTGGCATCAGCGTCATGAACTGGCTCAAATAGCTCACAATTTTCGCGCAGCTGAAAATCATGGTTTTGGTGTTGCCGGTTTGAAAGCGCTTGCCGTTCACATCCAGCCACATGCCGAGTTTTTGTGGGTTGGTGATTTCGTCTGTCGTCACCAGCCACGGGCCAATCGGGCCGAAGGTGTCGCAACCCTTGCCCTTGTCCCACTGCGGGCCGCGCTCTAACTGGTATTCGCGCTCGCTCACATCGTTGATGGTGCAGTAACCGGCCACGAAGTTCAGCGCCTCTTTTTGCGATACATAGCGTGCTTTGCTGCCGATGACGATGCCCAGCTCCACTTCCCAGTCGGTTTTGACCGAGCCTTTGGGCAGCATGATGTCGTCGTTAGCGCCAACTACGCAGCTGTTGGCTTTCATGAAAACAACCGGTTCGGCCGGAATCGGCATGCCGGACTCTTCCGCGTGGTCTGTGTAGTTCAGGCCAATGGCGATGAATTTGCCGACGTTGGCGACGGGGCTGCCGAAGCGGGGTTTGCCTTTGACGAGGGGTAATTTGTCGGTCTTGACTTTGCTGATTTTTGCCAGCGCGGCGGGGCTGAGCTGCGCAGCGCCAATGTCTTTGACGATAGCGCTCAAGTCGCGCAATTTGCCTTCAGCGTCAATCAGACCGGGTTTTTCTTTGCCGGGGTTGCCATAGCGAACGAGTTTCATAAGTCTCCTTGTTTAAAAATACAACTTCAAGAAATCAAAAAATCAATACGTCGAGCGGCCACCCGACAAGTCAAACACCGCGCCGGTGGAGAACGAGCAATCTTCCGTGCACAACCAGCTCACCATGGCCGCGACTTCGTCCGTGTTACCGAAACGTCCCATCGGGATTTTGGACAGCATGAACGCGATGTGCTCAGGCGTCATCTGGTCAAACATCGCGGTTTTGACGGCTGCTGGCGTCACGCAGTTGACGAGTACGCCGCTGTTCGCCAGCTCTTTGCCGAGCGATTTGGTCAGTGCAATCACACCGGCTTTGCTGGCGCTGTAGGCACTGGCGTTGGGGTTGCCTTCTTTGCCGGCGACGGAAGCGATGTTCACGATGCGGCCATAGCTGTTGCCTTGCATGTGCGCCGCTAGCTCGCGGCAACAGTGAAAGGTGCCGTTCAAGTTGACGTTGATCACTTGTGCCCAAGCGTCTGGCGGATAGTCAGCCAACTTCACATTCGGGCCCGTGATACCGGCAGAGTTGACCAAAATATCGACTTTGCCGCGTTTTTGGATGGTTCGAGCCAATGCCGCGACCACGCTGGTGTTCTGCGTCACGTCTACCTTTTCACAATGTACGTCTGAACCTATCGCTTTAGCAGCATTCGCCATCACGTCGGCGTTCACATCCCACCACGTCACCGTTGCGCCCGAGGCGATCATGCGCTCTGAAATGGCATAGCCCAAGCCAGACGCACCGCCGGTGATGACGGCGTGGCGGCCTTTTAAATCGAGTTGATTCATGTTAAATGCTTGCTCTAAATGGTCATGCCGCCGTTGACGTGCAAGGCCTCACCGGAGTAGAAAGACGACTCATCGCTGGCTAAAAACACCACCGTGGGTGCAATTTCTTCGGCCGAGGCCAAGCGCCCCATGGGTTGGCGGTCGATGAAGTTTTTGCGCGCTGCTACGGGGTCTTCAAACGCGTTGATGCGGTCGCCCAGCGAAGGTGTGTCCACCGTGCCGGGGCACAGGCAGTTGCAGCGGATGTTTTGTTTGACGTAGTCAATCGCCACGCTTTTGGTCAAGCCGATCACCGCCGCTTTGGACGCGCCGTAGATAAAGCGGTTTGGCAGCCCGCGCACGCTGACGATGCTGGCCATGTTGATGATGGAGCCGCCGCCGTTTTGCAGCATCACCGGCAAAGCGGCCTGAATCGCCCAAAATTGCGAGCGTACGTTCAAATCGAAAGCGAAATCCCAGTCTTTGTCCTGCGCAACTTCAATGCTGCCGTGGTGTACAAAACCCGCACAATTGAACAGCACATTGAGTTTGGGCAGGCTGGCAACGACGCGCTGAATCGCGGCTTTGTCCATCACATCCAGCCCCTGGGTGGTGATACCGGGGATGCCTTTGAGCGATTCCAGCAATGCGGGGTTCACATCAGTTGCCAATACTTGCGCACCTTCGCGTGCCATGGCAATGGCGCTGGCGCGGCCAATGCCTTGTCCTGCGGCGGTGACCAGGGCGGTTTTGTTACTCAGTCTCATGGGTGCTCCAAAAAGTGTGACAATGTTATTCTAATCCCAACATCAGATGATATTATGATTGCCAATATTCCCTATATTCCCTATATTCCCTATATCCGACTTCACGCCGCCGACGACGTCCTCATCGCCCGCGCCCAGCTGCTCAGCGGCACCACGATCGAGGGCATCGCCGTCAAAGGGCTGATTCCACCCGGTCACAAAATCGCCACCCATGCGATTGCCACGGGCGAGCCGGTGCGCCGCTACAACCAGATCATCGGTTTTGCCAGCAAACCCATAGTCGCCGGCGAGCATGTGCATACCCACAACCTCAATATGGGCGCGAACAAAGGCGATTTTGAGCGGGACTACGCTTTCGGCGCCGATGTCAAACCCGAGCCGGTCAAGTTAGAAGCGACGTTCATGGGCATCAAACGCCCCGACGGTCGGGTGGCGACGCGCAACTACATCGGCGTGCTGACCAGTGTCAACTGCTCGGCCACGGCGGCTCGGGCGATTTCGGACCACTTTTCACGCCGAACCAATCCGTCTGCGCTGGCGGCTTTCCCCAACGTCGATGGCGTGGTCGCGCTGACGCACGGCACCGGCTGCGGCATGGACGACGCGGGGCTGGGCATGCAGATTCTGCAGCGCACGCTGACCGGCTACGCCACCCACGTCAACTTCTGGGGTGCGCTGGTGGTGGGCTTGGGCTGTGAGGGGAATCAGATCAAAGCCTGGCTGGGCAGCGGCAACTTGACCGAAGGCGACAACCTCAAGGTGTTCAACATCCAGGACACCGGCGGCACGGCCAAAACCGTGGAAAAAGGCATAGCCCTCATCAATGCCATGCTGCCCCGCGCCAACGCGGTGAAGCGCGAGCCCTGCAGCGCCGCGCACATCACCATCGGACTGCAGTGTGGTGGTTCAGACGGCTACTCGGGCATCAGTGCCAACCCCGCTTTGGGCGCGGCGGTCGATTTGTTGGTCGCCCACGGCGGCACGGCGATTTTGTCGGAGACGCCCGAAATTTACGGCGCAGAGCACCTGTTGACGCGCCGTTCTGTCAGCCGTGCCGTGGGCGAAAAGCTGGTCTCCCGTATCAAATGGTGGGAGCATTACACCGAGATCAACGACGGTGAAATGAACAACAACCCCTCCCCCGGCAACAAAGCCGGTGGTTTGACGACGATTCTGGAGAAATCACTGGGCGCGGTCGCCAAGGGCGGCACGTCCAACCTGCAAGCGGTTTACGAGTACGCCGAGCCGGTGACCAGCCACGGTTTCGTCTACATGGACACGCCGGGTTACGACCCCGTGAGTGCGACGGGGCAGGTCGCAGGCGGCGCAAATGTGATCTGTTTCACGACAGGCCGCGGCTCGGCCTACGGCTGCGCGCCCTCGCCCTCGCTCAAATTGGCGACCAATTCCGCCTTGTGGCAGCGGCAAGAGGAGGACATGGACATCAATTGCGGTGAAATCATCGACGGCACGGCCTCGATCGCCGAGATGGGGCAGCGGATTTTTGAGATGGTCTTGGCGACCGCTTCAGGCGAGCCGAGCAAAAGCGAACGCCACGGCTATGGGCAGAACGAGTTTGTGCCGTGGCAAGTCGGCGCGGTGATGTAAGAGCGAAAAACTCCCTCACCCGTTCGCCCTGAGCCCTTCGACGGGCTCAGGGCGAACGGATTTATAGATATATTCATTAAAAAGCGAAAAAACATGTCAAAAATAGCTCTAGCCGGCGAATTAACTGCCTCAGTAGCTTCTATTTTAGTAGCATCTGGCAGCTCTGAAAAAGAAGCCAACACCGTCGCCAGCAACCTGGTTATGGCAAATTTGAGCGGCCACGATTCGCACGGCGTCGGCATGCTGCCGCGTTATGTGAATGCGGTGTTGGAAGGCGGCTTGAAGCCCAATACCTCTGTCAAAACGCTGCTTGACCTGGGCCACATGCTGACTCTGGACGGGCAGCGCGGTTACGGTCAGGTGATTGGTGAGCAGGCGATGCAGATGGGTATAGCACGTGCTCAAAAACACGGCAGCTGCATCATGACGCTGTCCAATTCGCACCACTTGGGTCGTATCGGCCACTGGGCGGAGATGGCCACAAACGCGGGGCTGGTGTCCATGCACTTTGTGAATGTGATGGCGCGTCCCTCGGTCGCGCCTTGGGGTGGGGCGGACGGGCGCTTTGGCACGAACCCGTGCTGTATTGGTATTCCTTTGCCCCTTAACTCGGGGAAAGAACCATTCCTTTTGGATTTCGCCACCAGCCGCGTTGCTCAAGGCAAGATGCGGGTGGCTTACAACGAAGGCCACACCGTCGCACCAGGTTTGTTGATCGACGAAACAGGCGCACCGACCGTCAACCCGGGCGTGGTGGTCGTGCCGCAAACTAAATCTGGAACCACCGCAAGCGGCGGGGGCTTATTTGGCGCTTTGCTGACGTTTGGCGAACACAAAGGTTACGGCATGGCGGTGGCGTGCGAGCTGCTGGGCGGTGCGTTGACGGGCGGTGGGACGTGGCATGAACCGGCCAATTCACCACGCGGCAAAGCGCAAGCGGTGCTGAACGGCATGTTGACGGTGTTGATTGACCCCGCCAAATTAGGAACGCAAGCGAGTTTTGAGTCAGAAGCCCAGGCGTTTGTGGACTGGCTGCAACAAGCGCCGCCGTCCCACGGCTTTGAATCCGTCCAAATCGCCGGCGACCCCGAGCGCCGCGCCCGTGAAAAGCGTGCGAAAGACGGGATTGTGATT
Organism: Polaromonas sp.; assembly: GCA_043780435.1. Lineage (GTDB taxonomy): Bacteria > Pseudomonadota > Gammaproteobacteria > Burkholderiales > Burkholderiaceae_C > Aalborgiella. The sequence goes on along the minus strand of JAYWCQ010000136.1, from coordinate 9,241 downwards.
GACGACCAGACGTGGGCGGATATTGTGGCTGCGGGGGATAAAGTGGGCGTAAATACGGTATAGCCGGCGTATTTATTGTTTGAGTAGCTATTAAATTTGTAGTGTAAATCTACAACAACTGCGCAAAACTCGCTTCCAAATGCTCGGTAGGCAGGCGTTTGAAGCCCGAACGGGTGAAGCGCTGCAGGCGGCCGACGACGAAGGCGGTTAATACAGAGGCTTTAACTTGGGCATCTACCGTGGGTGTGGCTGAGTTTTGCGCTTCGGCAGCGGCGCGTAGGCTTTGCTTCAGGCTGGACTCGAAGCGGTCAAAAAACTGGGTCATGCGCTGCTGCAGGCGCTCGTTTTCAAACACCAAGGCGTCGCCTACCATGACCCGCGCCATGCCGGGGTTTTTCTCGGCAAATTGCAAGGTCAGGGCCAGAATTCTCGCCACTTGGGCTTGCGGGTTGGGCTCGCGTTCGGTGATTTGGTTGATCAGGCTGAAGACGGTTTGCTCGATGAATTCGATCAAAGCCTCAAACATCTGAGCTTTGCTGGCGAAGTGGCGGTACAAAGCGGCTTCGCTGACGTCCAGACGGGTGGCCAAGGCAGCGGTAGTGATGCGCTCGTTGCCTGATCCTTCCAGCATGGTCGCCAGTGCTTCCAGGATTTGAACGCGGCGCTCACCCGGTTTGGGGCGTTTACGGGCTAATTCAACCTTTTGTTCGGCAGTTTGGGCTTCGGAATGGGTTTCAGTGACTTGCATGTTGTCTGTCATGTGGTTTCTGAGATTGTTGTTGTTTTGATTCTCGCATACCGAGCGGTTCAAGGTGCATCCCAACAAAACATCGATTTTTTCATGAATACAGTCGTTTTTTTGCAAATATAAAAAATGCAGGTGTTTACATGTCTTCCAAAGCGATTCCATCTGCGTTATGGTGACACATGTGACTGTCGTCACAGGAGGACTTACCATGCGCAAGCGTTTAGTTGGTGAAAAATCTTTAGATAACATGTTGGAGCAGATGCTGCTCTCCCCCGGCTTGAAAGACGCGCCGGTGATGGACTTGATGTGTTCACATTTTGTGCTGACTTTGGCTGCCAAGCAGGGCCCCAAGTTCAATGTGCGCCGTGACTTGAACAGCTTGCTGGCATTGACTGGCCGCCACATGGTTTGGCCTACCCACGTTTTCAATAAAATTCGCAGTTTTTTGAACATCCGCTGCAAAGACAACGAGATTTGGCGCGGCCATGAGTCGCTAAGCAACCCCGAGTTCTTGGAGCGGCATGGTGTTTGGCGCGGTCCTTACGAAGAAGGTACCATGTACTTTTACCTCGACGAGTTTGCCAAAGACCAGCCTAAAGAGCTGCTGTCCGTGCTCGCCATCACGGTCGAGTGGCTGACGCATGCGTTGAAAAAACAAAGCACGCTGATTGAGAAAAATATTGCGGCGTTGAGCAATTTGTTGCAGCTCAACAAAGCCGAGCGGGCTTTGTTGTTGTACGGCACGATGGCGCGCTACCAGCGTGATTTGCGCAGCATTTTGGTGGAGTTCAAAGTGAGCAACGCACCAGAAGCGTTTGCCGCGATTGCTGAAGTCGCTGGCGTCACCGCGTCTGAAATTGGCGAAGCTCTGCGCGCTGGCTCGCGTTTGGAGCGCATCGGTTTGGTGGAAAATTTGATTTCCGAGCACAGCATCACCGATTTGTCGGACTTGATGAAAGTCAGTGAAAAATTGCCGCCCGTGTTGATGCGTGAATACCGCGACCAAAACGAGCTGATGGCCGTGTTCACCAAACCCGCCACCAAATCAGCCTTGACGCTGAATGATTTTTCGTTTGTGCAAGAAGACACCCAAGTGCTGTGCGCGTTGATTAAAAATGCCGTGGAGCGCAAAGAGCTGGGCGTGAATGTGTTGCTTTACGGCCCGCCAGGCACCGGTAAAACCGAGCTGGCCAAGGTGGTGGCGCAGTCGTCAGGTCTAAACTTGTTTGAGGTGGAATATGCCGACCGTGAAGGCAATTCGCTGAGCGGCCGCGACCGCTACCGTTCATTGCAAATTGCCCAAGTTTTTCTGAAAAGTAGCCCGCAAGTGGCGCTGATGTTTGACGAGGTGGAAGACGTTTTCCCCGCCGTCAGCATGGACGCGGCCAATTTGATGGCTCGGCAAGAGCAGCAGGCGTTTTCAAGCTCGGTGAACCACAGCATCAACGGCAAAGCCTGGGTGAACCAGATTTTGGAAACCAACCCTGTGCCGACCATTTGGGTGACGAATCGCATCGAGCAAATCGACCCCGCTTTCCGTCGCCGCTTTGCCTACCACCTAGAGCTGAAATCGCCACCCCCCGGTGCGCGTGAGCAGTTGATTCGCAAAACGCTGGAAGGTGTGGATATCAGCCCCGAGTTTGTGGCGAAATTGACCGAACGCAAAGGGCTGACGCCAGCGCAAATCCGCACAGCGGTGCGTTTTGCAGGTTTGGCAACGTCTGAACACATGGGTTTGGAAAATATGAGTTTGGAGAGGCTGATCGAGCGCCAACTCAAAAACGCCGATGCTGCATTGGGCACGAAAATCGACAACGACAAGAGCCGCCCAACGGTGACCAGCTACAACTTGGACATGCTCAACGTGGAAACACGCTTTGAAATCCCGCGCATTGTGAAAGCTTTGAGCGACCGTGGCCACGGTACGCTGTGTTTTTACGGCGCCCCAGGTACGGGTAAAACCGCGCTGGCAGAGCACATTGCCAAAGCACTTGAAAAACCTTTGATCATCAAGCAAGCCAGTGATTTGATGAGCAAGTTTGTCGGGGAAACCGAGCAAAACATGGCGGCGATGTTCAAAGAGGCCGAAGCTGAAGGTGCGGTGTTGCTGCTGGACGAAGCGGATAGCTTTTTGCAAGACCGACGCGGTGCGCAGCGCAGCTATGAGGTGACGGAGGTGAATGAAATGCTGCAAGGCGTGGAGCGTTTCAAAGGTATTGTTGTCTGTACGACCAATTTGTTGGATCGTATCGACCAAGCCGCCTTGCGCCGCTTCACCTTCAAAATCAAGTTCAATCCGCTCACCTCTGAGCAGCGCGAAACTATGTTTGTGACGGAAGCTTTGGCGGGAGATGCTTCGCAAATGAATGCGGAACTGAAAACGCGCTTGGCGAAATTGGAAGTGCTGTGCCCAGGCGATTTTGCAGCGGTGAAGCGGCAAATCGACATTTTGGGCGAAGGCTTCACGTCGGATGAGTTTATGAGTCAACTAGAAGCCGAGCACCGCATCAAGCCCGAAGTGCGTGAATCGCGGGGCATGGGGTTTTTGCAGTAATTCAGCCGACAGCTCGAAGCACCTCATCGCCATAAGCGGTGAGCTTTTTCGCGCCAATGCCGCTGATGCCATCCAAATCGCTCAGTTGCAACGGGGCTCGCTGGGCAATGGCTATCAAGGTGGCGTCGTGGAAGATGACGTACGCGGGTAGGTTGTGCTCACGCGCCACTTCGGCGCGCCAGGCTTTTAGCGAAGCAAAGCGGCGTTCTCCCGCAGCATCTAGCGCGGCATTGGAATGCTTTGCCGCTGACGTAGCACTGCGTTTGGCTTTACTGCCTCTTGTGCTCGCCGCCTCAGATTCACGTAGCATCACTTGGATGTTGCCCTTGAGCACCTCGCGCGAAGCGTCGTTGAGCTGCAGGGTGTTGAACGCAGCGGCGTTGATGTTCAAAGCGCCATTCGCAATCAGTTGCCGCAGCACACTGCGCAATTGCGTTTCGCTCAATGTTGCACCAATGCCAAAGGTGCTGATGGCTTCGTGGCCAAATTGCGTCACTTTTTCGGTTTTTTTACCGCGCAAAATGTCCATGATGTGACCCGCACCAAAGCTGATGCCGCTGTGCTGCTGCACGCGGTAAATGGTGCTGAGCAGCTTGCGTGCGGCATCGGTTCCATCCCACAAATCAGGCGGGTTCAGACAGTTGTCACAGTTGCCGCAAATGAATTTCGCCCCCACGCTTGTCGCTTCGCGTACTGCGCCGCCCCCCGAGGGGACTAATTTTTCTAGAGGCGGCTCGTCGGAAAATTGCCGGCAGTCCTCTCCAAAGTATCGTAGTAATTGCACACGTCTGCAGTCAATGCTTTCTGCCAATGCCAGCAAAGCGTCCAGTTTGCCGCGCATGATGTTTTTGAAGTCTTCTCCAGCGGGGCTTTCGTCGATCATGCGGCGCTGGTTCACCACATCTTGCAGGCCATAGCTCATCCACGCATTGGCAGGTGCGCCATCGCGGCCTGCACGACCTGTTTCTTGATAGTAGGCTTCAATGTTTTTGGGCATGTCCAAGTGCGCGACGAAGCGCACATCGGGCTTGTCAATGCCCATGCCAAAGGCGATGGTGGCCACCATCACCAAGCCGTCTTCTCGCAAAAACCGGTCTTGGTTGGCTTGCCGCACACCAGCGTCCAGACCTGCGTGGTAGGGCAAAGCGGGTATGCCTTCGTCACTCAAAGTCTGCGCAATGTCTTCTACTTTTTTGCGCGATTGGCAGTAGACAATGCCCGCATCGCCTGCATGCTCGTTGCGGATAAACCGCAGCAATTGCTGGGTGGGGTCTTTTTTCTCAACCAAACGGTAGCGAATGTTCGGGCGGTCAAAGCTGCTGACAAATTTGGCGGCTTCTTGCAGCTGCAAACGCTCAATCATGTCTTCACGCGTCAGCTCATCAGCGGTGGCGGTGAGTGCCACGCGCGGAACGCTGGCGAAACGTTCGTGCAGCACTGACAAAGCGCGGTATTCAGGTCTGAAATCATGGCCCCACTGGCTCACGCAATGGGCTTCGTCGATGGCAAACAAGCTAAGCAGGCCGCGTTCGTAAAGCGAATCAAGTTGCGCTAAAAACCGTGGGTTGGTCACGCGCTCGGGGGCGGCGTAGAGCATGGTGATGCTGCCGCTGAGCAAGCGTTTCTCCAGCGCGTAGCTTGCCTCTGAGGTTAGGCTGGAGTTGAGGTAGGCAGCATCGACACCAGCTTCTAACAACGCGCCCACTTGGTCGTGCATGAGTGCAATCAGCGGCGAAATCACAATCGTCACGCCGTGGCCGGCTTGTTGTCTAGCTAGGGCTGGAATTTGGTAGCACAACGATTTGCCGCCACCCGTAGGCATCAAGACCAGCGCATCACCGCCTGCGCTGACGTGGTCAATGATGGCTTCTTGGGGGCCTCTGAATTCGGTATAGCCAAAGATGTCGAGTAGCAGTTCGCGGTGCAAAATGGGCATTCAGGGTGCTAAAACCGAAGATTTAGCGAAAATTGATGGAATATGTGAATAAATACAGTTCTTATTGTCGCTAGTTTTTAGTGGGTTATGGCTTGCTTGTCGCTATTTTGAGGTGGGGTTTGAAGTCTTTCTACAATAGAGGCCTATATCCGAGAGTTATTTCAAGACTTATGAAACCAATTAGTTACACCCGTGGCCAGCAGTTGCCAGACATATTAGCCAAACGCATCGTTATTCTGGATGGCGCGATGGGCACCATGATTCAACGCTTTAAGCTGAACGAAGCGCAGTACCGTGGTGAAAGATTCGCTGATTTTCACAAAGATATCAAGGGCAACAACGAGTTGTTGTCGTTGACGCGTCCCGATGTCATCAGTGACATTCACGAAAAATACCTCGCTGCCGGCGCAGATTTGATAGAAACCAACACCTTTGGCGCAACCACCATTGCGCAAGACGACTACGACATGGCGCATTTGGCGCGTGAAATGAACCTGGAATCCGCCAAAATTGCACGTGCAGCTTGCGACAAATACTCGACGGTAGATCGCCCGCGTTTTGTGGCCGGCGCACTTGGCCCGACGCCTAAAACGGCCAGTATCAGCCCGGATGTGAACGACCCTGGCGCAAGAAATGTGACGTTTGAGGCCCTGCGCGCTGCGTATTATGAGCAAGTGGAGGCTTTGGTCGAAGGTGGCAGCGATCTGTTGCTGATCGAGACTATTTTTGACACACTGAATGCAAAAGCGGCTTTGTTTGCGATTGATGAGTATTTTGAAAATTCGGGAGAGCGTTTACCCTTGATTATCAGCGGCACGGTGACGGACGCATCGGGGCGGATTTTGAGCGGCCAAACCGTCACCGCTTTTTGGCACAGCGTACGCCATGCCAGACCGCTGGCCGTGGGCTTGAACTGTGCGCTGGGGGCTGCTTTGATGCGGCCTTATGTGCAAGAGCTGCACCGCACGGCGACAGATACGTACATCAGTTGCTATCCCAACGCGGGTTTGCCCAACCCCATGAGCGATACCGGCTTCGATGAAACGCCGGATGTCACTTCACGACTGGTGCGTGAGTTTGCGGATGAAGGCTTGGTCAATATTGTGGGCGGCTGTTGTGGCACCACGCCTGAGCATATTCATGAGATTGAGCTAGCGGTTCAAAACTCACCGATTCGGAAATTAAACACGGCTAACTTCCAAGTTTAAGCGTGCTTTAGCATGATTGGTTATAAATTTATAGCCGTAAGCTTGGCGTTAGAATAAGCTCACTATAAATTTTTAATTCGTCACGCGCAGAGTCAAATGCAGAGTTAAATGCAAAGTCATAGGCAGAGCTATAACGGAGACAGAAGATGCAACCCACAGAACCAATGAACAGCGATCAAAAACGCGTTGAATTACGCCGTGCCGCACTTGAATACCATGAGTTTCCGATTCCTGGAAAAATATCTATTGCCTCTACCAAGCAAATGGTTAACCAGCATGACCTGTCTTTGGCTTATACGCCAGGTGTTGCATTTCCCTGCGAAGAAATCGTCAAAGACCCCAACAACGCCTTCAAATACACCGCTCGCGGAAACTTGGTGGCGGTTATCACCAATGGCACGGCTGTATTGGGTTTGGGCGACATTGGCCCACTAGCCTCCAAGCCGGTGATGGAAGGCAAGGGCGTTTTGTTCAAAAAGTTTGCCGGAATCGATGTGTTCGACATTGAAATCGACGAAAAGCATGACCTGGATAAACTGGTTGACATCATTGCCTCGCTAGAGCCGACGTTTGGCGGTATCAACCTCGAAGACATCAAAGCGCCAGACTGTTTTTATGTCGAACGCAAACTGCGTGAGCGGATGAAAATCCCAGTCTTTCACGACGACCAGCATGGAACGGCGATTTGTGTGGGCGCTGCCATCTTGAATGGTCTGAAAGTTGTCGGTAAAGACCCTAAAAAGGTGAAGTTGGTGACCTCTGGAGCGGGTGCAGCTGCTTTGGCTTGTTTGGGTTTGCTGGTCAAATTGGGTATTCCAAAAGAAAATATTTTCGTCACCGATTTGGCGGGTGTCGTTTATGAGGGTCGCACCGAACTCATGGACGAAGACAAGATCGGCTACGCGCAAAAAACGCCGCATCGTACTTTGGCTGAGGTCATGGTAGGTGCTGACGTTTTCTTGGGACTTTCAGCGGGTGGTGTACTGAAGCAAGATATGGTCAAAAGCATGGCTGCGAAGCCGGTCATTTTTGCACTTGCGAACCCGAATCCGGAAATCACACCTGAAGACGTTAAAGCCGTTCGTGACGATGCTGTGATCGCGACTGGGCGCAGTGATTATCCGAACCAAGTTAACAACGTCTTGTGTTTTCCTTACATTTTCCGTGGTGCATTAGACGCGGGTGCGTCAACCATCACCATAGAGATGGAAATTGCGGCCGTGCACGCCATTGCAGAGTTGGCGCAAGCGGAGCAAAGCGAGGTGGTTGCCGCTGCCTATGTGGGCGAGCAGCTGGCATTTGGCCCTGAGTATTTGATCCCCAAGCCATTTGATCCGCGTTTGATGATGAAAATCGCCCCAGCGGTGGCGCAAGCAGCTGCCGATTCTGGTGTAGCTTTGCGTCCTATCAAAGACATGGCGGCTTACATTGAAAAGCTGCAAGCCTTTGTTTACGCCTCTGGCACCACCATGAAACCGATTTTCATGGCGGCAAAAGCGGCAAAGAGCAAGCGTGTTGCCTACGCGGAAGGTGAAGAAGAGCGCGTGTTGCGTGCTTGCCAAATTGTGGTGGATGAAGGACTTGCACGCCCAACTTTGATTGGTCGCCCAGCCATCATTGCGCAAAGGATTGAAAAATTTGGCCTTCGCCTGAAAGAAGAGCTGGACTACGACGTGGTGAACGTCGAGCAAGACAGCCGTTACCGTGATTTTTGGCAAACCTACCACCGCATGACCGAGCGCCAAGGCGTGACCGTACAGATGGCCAAAATCGAAATGCGCCGCCGTCTGACTTTGATTGGCGCGATGTTGCTGCACAAAGGCGATGTCGATGGCTTGATTTGCGGTACCTGGGGTACAACGGCTATGCACTTGCAGTATATTGACCAAGTCATTGGCAAGCGCGCTGGCGGTAGCCCGAGCACGCAACAAGATGTGCAAATTTATGCCTGTATGAATGGGCTGATGCTGCCAAATCGACAGTTATTCTTGGTCGACACGCATGTCAACTACGACCCAACTCCCGAAGAGTTGTGCGAGATTACGGTGATGGCAGCTGAAGAAATGATGCGTTTTGGTCTCAAGCCAAACGTTGCGCTCTTGAGCCACTCAAATTTTGGCAGCAGCAATTTGCCAACGGCCGTCAAAATGCGTCAAACCTTGGAGTTGCTGCGTGCTCAAGCGCCTTGGCTCAAAGTGGATGGCGAAATGCACGGCGACGTGGCACTGGATGAGCAAATGCGTGCTGCGGTGATGCCAAACAGCGCGTTGGTCGGTGAAGCTAATTTGCTGGTCTTCCCCAACATTGATTCAGCAAATATCGCCTATAACCTGCTTAAAACTGCCGCTGGCGGTAATATAGCAATTGGACCTGTGTTGCTGGGTGCGAACAAACCCGTGCACATTTTGACCGCAAGTACGACGGTACGCCGTATCGTGAATATGACAGCGCTGACAGTGGCAGATGCAAATGCCGCAAGGGTGGCTTAAGCCCATCCCAGCCTGAACCCCGCCAATTTTCATCGAAAGTTGGCCTATGCCCACTCTATTTGTGTGAAAACTAATTCACACATCGTAGAGATTTAGCGTGATAAAAACGCTTTCTGGTACTTTAATGTGCACAGATCGCTTGCGTTTTTAGTTAATTTCAACGACACTATCGAACTTGGATGCTTTCGGGTAAACCCGAATGAATATCGAGATGATTTTAGTAAGTTGATGTGACTATCGAGTGTGAATGATGCTGAAAATGCTGTCAAAGTGGGTTCAAAACTACATTTCTGGTGCAAAAAGCAG
>JAYWCQ010000135.1:0-4802 GCA_043780435.1 Polaromonas sp. | reverse complement strand
CGCGGTCGATTTGATCGTGATCGACTCTGTGGCCGCCTTGACCCCCAAAGCCGAGCTGGAAGGCGAAATGGGCGACAGCCTGCCGGGTCTGCAAGCCCGGTTGATGAGCCAAGCGCTGCGCAAGCTGACCGCGCACATCAAAAAGGCCAATTGCATGGTCATTTTCATCAACCAAATCCGCATGAAAATCGGCGTCATGTTCGGCAGCCCAGAGACGACCACAGGCGGTAATGCGTTGAAGTTTTACGCCTCGGTGCGCTTGGACATCCGCCGCATTGGCACCATCAAGAAGGGCGACGACGCGATTGGCAACGAAACCCGCGTCAAAGTGGTCAAAAACAAGGTCGCACCGCCCTTCAAAACCGCTGAATTCGATATTTTGTTCGGCGCTGGTATCAGCCGGCTGGGCGAGGTGATTGACTTGGGCGTCACCGCCGGCGTCGTCGAAAAATCGGGCGCTTGGTACGCGTTCAAAGGCGAAAAAATCGGCCAAGGCCGTGACAACTCCCGTGAATTCCTGCGTGAAAACCCAGATTTGGCTGTTGAAATCGAAAACAAAGTGCGTGAATCGCTAGGTATCCCTTTGATTGCAGGTGCATCCAACGTCGCCTCAGGCATGTCTGGCACGCCCGCAGAAGAGAAAAAGCCGAAAAAGAGCCGTGATTAAGCTTAAATTGACGCAAATGAGCCGTAACTGGGTCAATTTGAATCAAAAGTTGTTAAAAATGCATTTATACCCCTCAAATATGACTCTAGCAGACGTATTTATTGCCTAAGTTGCTATGAATAATATAGCAAAACAAGCCAGCTCAGGCTTCACATTGTCCCTCAAAGGCCGCGCCCTGCGGCTTTTGAGCGGTCGCGAATACTCTCGCGCTGAGCTGGTGAAGAAGCTCACCCCGTTCAAAACCACCACCAGCGAACTCACCCAAGTCTTGGACGAGCTGCAAGCCAAAGACTTCATCAACGAGCAGCGCGTTGTCGACTCCGTGCTGCACCGCCGCAGCGCCAAACTGGGCGCCGCCCGTATCAAGCAAGAGTTGCAAAGCAAGGGCTTGGATGCCGGCGCGGTGCTGGAAGCGGTGGATGTGCTGAAAAGCACCGAGGTCGAGCGGGCGAGAGAGGTTTGGCGCAAGAAATTCGGAAATGCACCTGAAAACGCCTCCGAACGCGGCAAGCAAATGCGGTTTTTAATGAGCCGGGGTTTTGGCTCAGAGGCGATTCGGAAAGTGATTTCTGGGGTTTTTGAAGAATTTGACGATTAAATTCGTTAAATCCCTCAAAAATAAGGCTTAAATATGACTCTAGCCGGGTTATTTATTGCCTAAGTTGCTATCTTATTTGTGGCAATATTAAATCCCAAGCATCAACTTCAAATTCTGCACCGCCGCCCCGCTAGCGCCCTTGCCCAAATTGTCCAAACGCGCTACCAGCACAGCTTGGCGATACGTTTCATTGCCAAACGCCCGCAACTCCATCTTGTTCGTGTTGTTCAACGCCAACGCATCCAGCTTGGCCACATCCGCCGTCGACACAACGGAAACCCATGAATCCGCCCCATTCGACGCCGCATAGTGCTTGGCCAGAGCTTCATGCAAGTCTGCGACAGAGGGCTTGCCAGGCAAACTGTCCAAATGCAAAGGCAGCTGCACCAGCATGCCCTGCGCAAAGTTACCAACGGACGGCACAAACAATGGACGGGTCGTCAAACCACCGTATTGCATGATTTCGGCAATGTGCTTGTGCCCCAAACCCAGCGCGTAGAGCTCAAACGCCGGTGCTTCGCCCTGTTGGTAGGCTTCCATCATGCTGCGGCCACCACCTGAGTAGCCGCTGACGGCGGGAATGCTCAAAGCATAGTCTTTAGGCAGCAAGCCAGCATCTACCAAAGGACGAATCAGCGCAATCGCGCCGGTGGCGTAGCAGCCAGGGTTGGCGACGCGGCTGGAGACGGCGACCAAGGCACTTTGGGCAGCGTTCAGCTCAGGAAAGCCGTACACCCAGCCCGGTGAGACGCGGTGGGCGGTGGAAGAGTCGATGATTTTTGGTTTGTTGCCAGAAAAAGTGTCAATCATGGTGACAGATTCACGCGCTGCATCGTCGTGCAGACATAAAACAACCACATCGGCCTGCGCCATCAAATCACGCTTGGCGGCGGCGTCTTTGCGCAGTTCAGGGGCGATGCTGAGCATCTGGATGGCTGGCATGGTCGCCAAGCGCTCGCGAATTTGCAGGCCAGTGGTGCCAGCTTCACCATCGATGAATACTTTATAAATTTTTGTCATATCTATATTCTAAAAATGTATTAATAATTATTCGCCACGAAAGCGATTGCACAGAGGCAGCAGCGCTTCGATTTTGGTTACTGTAAGGTAACTCGCATTTTTGTGCAATGCAGCATGTTACAGTCCGTTTTGAAAATTCCGTGCCAAGCGGGTAGCGATTATCGCTGGTCGTCGGGTGTAAACCGTCACATTGTTGTCCATTTTTTGAGAGAGCCTCATGAAAATTCACGAGTACCAAGGCAAAGATCTATTACGTCAATTCGGCATTCCGGTGCCACGCGGCATTCCCGCATTCACCGTGCAAGAAGCTGTTGAAGCTGCGCAAAAATTGGGCGGCCCAGTGTGGGTGGTCAAAGCGCAAATTCACGCGGGTGGACGCGGCAAAGGCGGCGGCGTGAAGCTGGCGCGATCGATTGAAGATGTCAAAAAAATCTCCGGTGAAATTTTGGGCATGCAGTTGGTCACGCACCAAACCGGCGCGATGGGTCAAAAAGTACGCCGTTTGTTCATCGAAGACGGCGCTGATATCAAGCATGAATATTATGTCTCTGCTGTGACAGACCGTGCTACGCAACGCGTTGCGTTCATCGTCTCGTCTGAAGGCGGTATGGACATTGAGCATGTGGCTGAAGTGTCACCCGAAAAAATCATCACCGAAATCGTCGATCCAGCTTTGGGTTTGACCGACGCGCAAGCCAAGCATTTGTCTGACAGTATTGGCGTGCCAGCGGGTTCAACAGCGCAGTGCGTCGATGTGCTGCAAAAGCTCTACAAGTGCTACATGGAGACGGATGCGTCTTTGGTTGAAATCAACCCATTGGTGCTAGAAGGCAATGGCGGCATCAAAGCTTTGGACGCTAAGTTCAACTTTGACGCCAATGCGTTGTACCGCCACCCAGAAATTGTCGCGCTGCGCGATTTGGACGAAGAAGACCCAGCCGAAGTCGAAGCCAGCAAGTTTGACTTGGCCTACATCAGCTTGGACGGCAACATTGGTTGCTTGGTCAACGGTGCAGGCCTGGCTATGGCGACGATGGACACCATCAAGCTGTATGGCGCCGAGCCCGCCAACTTCTTGGACGTGGGCGGCGGTGCCACCCCAGAGAAAGTCACTGAAGCATTCAAAATCATGCTGAAAAACCCGAAAGTGAAGGCCATCATGGTCAATATCTTCGGCGGCATCATGAAGTGCGACACCATTGCCACGGGCGTGATTACCGCTTGCCGCGCCACCAATTTGAGTGTGCCACTGGTGGTGCGCATGAAGGGTACGAACGAAGAGCTGGGTAAGAAGATGTTGGCCGAATCAGGTTTGCCAATTATCAGCGCGGATTCGATGGCGGAAGCTGCCGAAAAAGTCGTCGCGGCTTTGAAGTAAATAGAACACATACCGCAGAACGAATAGGAACGAATATGTCAATCTACATCAATAAAAACACACGCGTTATTACCCAAGGTATCACCGGTAAAACAGGTCAATTTCATACAGAAAAATGCCAAGAATATGCCAACGGCAAAGAATGCTTTGTCGCAGGCGTGAATCCTAAGAAGGCTGGCGAATCCATTTTTAACATCCCAATTTATGCGACTGTTAAAGAAGCGGCTGGCGCAACGGGCGCAACCGTATCTGTGATTTACGTGCCACCAGCAGGCGCAGCCGCTGCCATTTGGGAAGCCGTTGAAGCGGACTTGGATTTGGCGATTTGTATCACCGAAGGCATCCCTGTTCGCGATATGTTGGAAATTCGCAACCGCATGCGCGCTAAAGAAGCAGCTGGCGGCAAAAAAACCTTGTTGCTCGGCCCTAATTGCCCGGGTTTGATCACGCCAGATGAGATCAAAATCGGCATCATGCCAGGCCATATTCACCGCAAAGGCCGCATTGGCGTGGTCAGCCGCTCTGGCACCTTGACCTATGAAGCCGTGGCACAGTTGACCGAAATCGGTCTAGGTCAATCCAGTGCGGTCGGCATTGGTGGCGACCCGATCAATGGCTTGAAGCACATCGACGTGATGAAAGCTTTCAATGATGATCCAGATACCGACGCTGTCATCATGATCGGTGAAATTGGTGGTCCAGACGAAGCAGAAGCAGCGCGTTGGTGCAAAGACAACATGAAAAAGCCTATCGTTGGTTTTATCGCAGGTGTCACAGCGCCAGCAGGTAAACGTATGGGGCATGCCGGTGCCTTGATTTCTGGTGGTGCGGATACGGCTGATGCAAAACTGGCTGTGATGGAAGAGTGTGGTTTTAAAATCACGCGCAACCCATCAGAAATGGCAAAGTTGCTCAAAGCTATGCTCTGATTTTGAAAAATGCGATAGATTAAACTATCGCAAATTCAACAATTAGGGACAACTATGTTTTTCGGATTAGATTTATCGTCGGCAGCCGTGTGGAGCGCCTTTGGCTCCATTGTTTTGGCCAATATTGTGTTGTCAGGCGACAACGCCGTGGTGATTGCCATGGCGGCACGCACGCTCAAACCAGATCTGCAAAAGAAAGCTATTTTCTGG
>JAYWCQ010000134.1:0-5449 GCA_043780435.1 Polaromonas sp. | reverse complement strand
CATGCCGTAGCTTCGTACTTGCTGGCCAATTTTTAATGCACGCAGACGATTGATTACATACGGCCCAGCAATTAAACCGATCATTAATGCGGTCAACGCAGCCATCACAGCACGAAACGTGATGTATTGAAACACCCTGAATACGCCGAACTCAGGCGATAAGGTTTGCAGCCACTGCGCCAAACTAAGCAACATGACCCGTCTCCTTATTTTTGTATTCTTTTTTATCGAATGCCATGATGTGCTTGGCAACGCGTTCCATTTTCATGAAACGAGAACCTTTAACCAGTATGCTGCTCACTTGATGCAATTGGTCAGTTACTGCTTCGTTCAGAGCTTCAATTGATGCGAAATGCTGTGCACCCTCGAAATGCTTTGCGGCTTCTTTAGTTAACAGACCAAAAGTGAATAATTTTTCAATATGCCTAGCCTGCGCGTACTCACCTACTTCGGCATGAAACGCCAGACCTTGCTCTCCAACTTCACCCATATCACCCATGACTATCAGTCGAGTCTCGCGCATTTCTGCCAGTGAATCGATAGCCACCGCCATTGAGTCTGGATTTGAGTTGTAGGTGTCGTCTATCAGTAAAATTTCACGGCCTTGGAAATTGATTGTTTGCGTAAACGATCGGCCTTTGACAGGATTGAAGTTTTGTAAGCCCTGAGCAATTGATGTGAGCGGTACTTGTGCAGCAAGTGCACAAGCCACAGCCGCCAATGAATTCTTTACGTTATGACGACCAGCAATATTTAGTGAATACGCCACAGGCCCCACTGGGGTTGTCGCTGCGACTTGCCATTTAGCATCAACCCAATCTGCTTTTGTGCAGCGTACATCCGCTTCACCATCCAAAGCAAATGTCATTGTTTTGCGATCTGCGGCAATTTTTTGCCACACAAATGTGTAGTCATCATCTGCAGGAAATACAGCGACCCCATCCAACGACAATGCGGAGATGGCAGAGCCATTTTCATGCGCTACCGCTTCAACACTCACCATAAATTCCAAATGCTCGCGCTGTGCATTGTTCACCAGTACAACCGTTGGTTTGGTGATGTTTGCCAAGTAGGCAATTTCACCTGGATGATTCATCCCAAGTTCAACAACTGCAATCTCGTGCTCTTTCTGCAATCGCATTAGCGTCAGCGGGACACCAATGTCGTTGTTCAAATTGCCGATTGTCGCCAACGAATGCTGGCCAGCATGCGCACGCAAGATGGCTGCGATCATTTGCGTCACCGTGGTTTTACCATTACTGCCGGTCACCGCAATGAGTGGTAGTGCAAACTGCGCACGCCAAGCTGCAGCTATCACGCCTAAAGCAATTTTAGTATCAACCACCTCAATACCTTGCACTGCCCTGGCCTGTAACCCATGCTGCGCAATCACAGCGACTGCACCTTTGGCGATGGCTTCTTCTAAAAAGGCATTGCCGTCGAATTGCTCTCCACTGAGTGCGACAAACAAATCACCCTCTTGAATGGTTCGCGTATCGGTATTTATGCGATGCACGACAGCCTCTGGGTTGCCAAACAATTTACTCTCAGGCAGCCAAGTATGCAGTTGTCCTAATTGCATCATGCACCCCCCCCCTCATAGCCAGTCAGGGCTTGCGCCGCTTGCTCTTTGTCGGAAAAATAAGTTTTCACACCCATCTCATCTTGATAATTTTCATGCCCCTTACCGGCGATCAAAATCACATCCTCGCGATGTGCATTTTTGATGGTTCTCGCTATGGCGATTGCACGATTTACCTCGATCAGGACATCTTGTTTCGATTTAAAACCTGCAGAAATATGATCCAGAATCTTTTGAATTTTTTCGCTTCTGGAATTATCAGAAGTCACGACTACGGCATCCGCCAATTCTTCAGCAACGGCCGCCATCAAAGGTCGTTTCGGTGCATCGCGATTGCCTCCGCAGCCAAAAACGCAGATTAACTTACCCGCCCGACTTTCCGCTACGGGGCGCAATGCAGACAGTGCTTGCTTCAAGGCATCGGGCGTGTGCGCATAATCCACAATCACCAAGGGTTGCCCCGCAAACGTCAGCGTATCCATTCTTCCGGGCACCGCTGTTAATTGCTTGCAAGCTTCTACGCAAATTTGCAAATCAATACCACTTGCTCGCATTGCGGCAATAACACCCAGCAAGTTTGAAACATTATATTTACCTACAAATTTAGTTTCAATAAAGTAAGTTTGATTATCTTCAACAATACTAAATTGCAAACCCTGATTGCTATAATTTATATCGAATGCTTGAATGCGTGCTGGATAATCAATCGCAATCGTCCAAATATCCAAATGCTTAGCACCAAGTGCATCAACTAATTCTCTTCCTTTGGCATCATCAATATTAATAACAGCTGATTTTAAAGTTTTCCATTCAAACAACTTTAATTTAGCATTCCAATAAGATGCCATGTTGCCATGATAATCAAGATGATCTTGCGTGAAATTTGTGAATATAGCCACTTTAATATCGACACCATCAAGCCGATGTTCCTCTATACCAATAGAAGATGCCTCAATAGCACAGTATTTAAAGCCGCGATCAACATATTCACGAAACTTTTTATGAAGAAGAATAGGATCGGGCGTTGTTAATCCTGTCGATTCAACCGCACTTGGAACGCCAATACCCAAGGTACCCACCATGAAGCATGATGTAGCTGCATTAGACCTCATGGCAGACACGGCTTGCAAGGCTTGAGACAGCCACCAGGCACTTGTGGTTTTGCCATTTGTACCCGTAATTGCAATGACATTTAGACCTCTAGCCGGCGTATTATATGTTTTAGATGCTATTAAACCTATAGCATTTTTCAAACCAAAATAACTGGCAACTTTGTCTTTTGTCTCGACATTCCCGAAGTCGTGTTCTTCTAATCCAGACTGCTCTACCAAGCATGCACTTGCACCCTGTTGCAGCGCCGTATTGACAAACTGACGCCCATCAACAGCGGCTCCCGGCCAAGCAATAAAGCCGTCGCCAGCATGAATATGTCGGCTATCCGTGTGCAACTCGCCAGTCACATTGATTTTTAACCAATTTGCTGCATCTGTTGGATTATTGAATTGAATCATTGAAATGATTCCTCAGCCGTTGTATATACTATTTGTGGTTTGACATTCATATCAGGCTGGACACCCAATATTCGTAAAGTTTGCTGCACAGTTTCACTGAATACTGGAGCAGCCACATCTCCGCCAAAATACTTACCATTTTTTGGCTCTTCAATCATCACAGCCACCACAATACGCGGGTTTTCTATGGGAGCCATGCCTACAAAGAAACCTCTGTATTTTTTGCTGGCATATCCCTTGCCTTCTTGAATATGTGCCGTACCCGTTTTACCGCCGACTGAATAGCCCATTGTTTGCGCTTTCGGTGCTGTGCCACCTGAACTGGTTGCCATATTCAGCATGTGGCGAACTGCAATTGCATTACTAGGCTTATATACAGGAACACCTGCAACACGCTCGCTTGATTTGATTAATGTCAGCGGTATTATCTCGCCGTCTCGCGCAAACACACTGTAAGCGTGCGCCAGTTGAAACAAGCTGCAAGACAAGCCGTAGCCATAACTCATGGTAGCCTGCTCAATTGGCCGCCAACCTTTGTAAGACCGTAATTTTCCACCAACAACACCAGGAAATGTTAACTGTGGTTTCTGACCAAATCCAAGCTGGTCATACATCGTCCACATTTCTTTGGGTTGCGTTTGCATCGCAAGTTTCACAATCCCCACATTGCTTGATTTTTGAATCACCTGATTCACTGTTAAAGCACCTTGCGGATGCGCATCAGAAATCGTTGCACCACCAACGGTCATGCGGCCAGGTGCCGTTTGAATGACGGTTTCGGGCTTCGCATAGCCCCGCTCAAGCGCCATGGCGGCGATAAATGGTTTCATGGTCGAGCCAGGTTCAAACGTATCTGAGAGCGCCCGGTTCCTCAACTGCGCGCCATTCATACCTTCTTTTTTGCTGGCATTGTTTCCCACTGGGTAATTAGCCAATGCCAACACCTCGCCAGTGACCACATCCAGCACCACAGCGCTGCCTGAGTTGGCTTTGTGTTCGATCACAGCATCGCGCAGTTTTTGGTAAGCAAAAAACTGAATGCGGCTGTCAATACTGAGCTGATGGTCCTTACCCGCTGTGGGGGGGCGCTGTTCGCCAATCGTTTCAACCACTTGCCCCAAACGGTTTTTGATGACTTTGCGAGAGCCGATTTGTCCCGCTAATTCATGGTTAAACGCCAGCTCGACACCACCTACGCCTTTGCCATCCACACCCGCAAAGCCCATGATGGAAGCGACCGCATCGCCTTCAGGGTATTTGCGCTTGTACTCGTTGCGCAAATAAACACCCTTGATACCCAATGCATCAATGCTTTTTGCATTGGTTTCATCAATTTGACGCTTGAGCCAAACAAAGCTTTTGTCTTCGTCATTGAGTTTTTTGGCCAACTCAGGTTCAGACATATCCAACAGTTTTGCCAGCTTGTTGAGCTTGATGTCATCTATTTCTACATCTTCTGGAATGGCCCACACGCTGGGTGACAGCACACTTGAAGCCAGGATCAGACCATTTCTGTCTAAAATTTTTCCGCGATTGGCGGGTAAATCTAATGTGCGCACAAAACGCACTTCGCCTTGGCGTTTGAAAAAATTATTATTGATAACCTGAATGTATGCGGCACGGCCAATCAAACCAGTGAACCCAATTGCGATCATGGCAACAATGAATTTACTGCGCCAAACGGGCGTTTTACTCGTCAATAACGGGCTTGAGGCATAGTTGATACTGCGACTCATTTGACGGCACTCGGTAAATCTTTGGGTACACCTGTATCTCTCGTGTATTGCGTCAGCGCTGGCGTTGCTGAGCGCATGTGCAGTTGCTCTTTGGCAAGCTTTTCGATGATCAAAGGCGTTGCTTGTGCACGGCTTTCTACTTGAAGCGACGCATGCTCAAGCTCCAATTTGCGCACCTCTACGGTGGCCTTTTCGATAGCCACAAACAACTGCCTAGATTCATATTGAATTTTGACGATATACAACATCGTTGCCAATACGGCTCCGAAAAGCATCAAATTCATGCGTGTCATGCCGCCAACCTTTCGGCAATGCGCATGACCGCGCTGCGTGAACGCACATTGGCACTCACTTCAGAATCACTGGCTTTGACACGACCCAATGCTTTTAATTTCATCGCTTTGTTAGAAGCAATCGGTACACGTCGGTCAAACTCCTCTTTGGAATGCTTCGCAATGAATTGCTTCACTATGCGATCTTCCAAAGAATGAAAACTGATCACCACCAAGCGGCCGCCAGGTTTTAGCACATCCAAACTCGCTTCTAGCGCTTGCTGCAACTCTTCAAGCTCGGCATTGATGAAAATCCGAAAAGCCTGAAATGTGCGCGTTGCTGGGTTC
>JAYWCQ010000133.1:0-5904 GCA_043780435.1 Polaromonas sp. | reverse complement strand
AACGACGACCAAGCCCGCTTGCGTGAACGATTGGGCAAACGCATGCGCAGTGGCCAAACCTTGCGGCGTAGGGTTTCGGCTGCCCACCATGGCGATGCCATCTTTGGTCTGTTTGTAGGTTGATTTACCTTGGACATCGCCGCGTGTAGGCTTGTCTTTGTGGTCAAGCTGCCATATCAAATCAACATGGCCTTGCAGGTACAGCACCAAGGGTGGGTCTTCAATATTCAACAAGGAACTTGGGTAACGCGTATCTGCCAGCGTTAAAAAAACGCGGTTGTTTTGCCCGGTGGAGGGGTCTATCGTGCCAGCATTCAGCCAGTTCCATGTGGTTTGTAGCTGTGCTTCAAAGTTGTCAGGGACAACTTGCAAAGCTCTCGCTATAGCTGCACTGACGACTTGTTTTAGTGCAAGCTGCGGTTGCGCAAATATCGCCTGTGGCAAGCCAAACGCCGTTAGCAGCTTGCGCGCATGTTGGTTGCCTACGCCAGGCGTCATGCACAGCCTAAGCCATGCGGCGATTTCTTCGCGGGTTAGCAATTTGGCTTAAAAATTAACTCAGATGAATCAACGTGGGTTGATCAACCAATCGCCCACACGCACCGCTTGCGTGGCGTTTAATACCAAGGCGTAAGACACACGCTCAAAAGGACGGAACACCATCAGCAAACCGTTGCGCTCATCCGGCAATTTGATGTCTTGGAAGCTCGCACCGGTTTTGTCAACCAGGCGTTCGCCATTGGTTTGAATCGCCAGCACATGGCCGCGCTCCATGCCATCTTTGGTACCACGGTTGATGACCACCACTTGGTTTTGCGCAACATTGGCCACCGCACTGCCATAGACCGACACAATGCGTGCTTCAACAGCGTTCGCAGGTGCGCGTGGTGTGTAGGTCAGTAGCTCCCATGGTGGCTCAGGTAACAGGCGGTCACCGGTGCGAATTTCTTCTTTAGAGCGAATAATGTCTAGCGTGGCTGGGATGATTTCAGTCTTGGCAACATCACCAGCTTTGACTTCTGCACCGCGAACAACAGTCACAGACTCACCGCGAATCAGTTTGGCACGGCCCACGTATTGCGCTTCGTAGCCCAATACTTCACCGGTTCCTGGGTCTTTCAACGCCGTCGCATTGCGAAAAACTCTGAAGTCGCGCGGCTTGCCGGCAGCAATGCTGAGTGCTGCGCCATCCGCACTGCGGGCATAGGCACGGTCGCCTTCGCTGAGCAAGACGCGGCCTTCTTGGGTCGCGACAAAGCGCGGCGCGGCTTGCAAGGTGGCTTCTTCAACAATGATGGGCTCGCTTAAAAACGGTTCGATCAAGCTGTTTTGCAAAGTTGGAATGGAATCATCTGGCAAATTGCTGCTGCGTGTTCGTGGTGACAGTTTGATCGTTTCCAAGCCATTCGCGCCTACGCCTACGCCGCCACGTTGGCTGCTCAAGCGTGCGCGACCATTGGATTTGTCCAAATACAAAATTTGACCTGGGTAGATCAAATGCGGGTTTTTGATGTCCGCCATGTTCATGCCCCACAGCTCAGGCCAGCGCCATGGGCTTTTCAGGAAGATTTTGGAAATCGCCCACAGCGTGTCACCCCGTTTGACCGTGTGGCTATCGGGCGCGTTCGGCGCCAGTTCGCTCAGCGCAACGCCATCGTTGGCAACTTGCGTCGCTGTTTTCTGCTGCGTAGGGCTCACCGTCAGGGGGTTGGCAGTTGCAGCCAGCGCGGCTGACAGCGGGAAGGCTACGAACAGCGCACTAATGAGCAACGTGGTTGTCGCGCTAAGTGCTTGAGAATTCAGTGTTTTGTGCATAAGTAACATTTAGTTATTTTCCGCGAATTCAGATAACTCTCTAACTAAATGGCCACAAATCACGCCAATTAGGCAGGAATAGTAAAATAATTGTTGTCTTTTCCCCTCTACCGCTCTTCGGGGCTCTGGTTTTTGAGGGGCTTGCTCTCATATTTAAACTTTAGTTTAGTTTTTCACACTTATTTTCTAGCCCATTTAGCCATGTTATTACCCATCCTTTCCTTCCCTGACCCGCGCCTGAACACGGTTGCCAAGCCTGTCGCCGAGGTCGATCAGCGCATCGCGACCCTGATTGCCGACATGTTAGAGACCATGTACGAGGCCAAAGGCATTGGTTTGGCCGCCACGCAAGTCAACGTACACGAGCGCTTGGTGGTAATTGACGTGTCTGATGAGCGTGACCAGCCCTTGGTGCTCATCAACCCAGAAATCACCTGGTACAGCCCTGAAAAGCACATTGGCGAAGAAGGCTGCCTGTCCGTGCAGGAGATTTACGACAAAGTGGAACGCGCCGTTGCCGTCAAAGTGACGTACTTAGACGCCAAAGGCAAACCGCAACAGCTGGAGGCGGAGGAGATGCTGGCCGTGTGTGTCCA
The DNA here is from genome assembly GCA_043780435.1 of Polaromonas sp. Classification (GTDB taxonomy): domain Bacteria; phylum Pseudomonadota; class Gammaproteobacteria; order Burkholderiales; family Burkholderiaceae_C; genus Aalborgiella. The sequence continues at coordinate 3,493 of JAYWCQ010000133.1, read as the reverse complement.
GCACGAGTTGGACCACTTGCTGGGCAAGGTGTTTGTGGAGTATTTGTCCAAACTCAAATTCAACCGCATCAAAACCAAGATGCTGAAAATCAAACGTGAAGATGAAAAAGACGCTGAATATGACAAATTGAGCCGTCCAAAGATGTAAGCCTTCTAAGGCATCAGCTTTAAACATCGATTCAAAATGAAATTAATCTTCTCTGGCACGCCAGAATTTGCCAGTGTAGCTATGAAAGCCTTGGTCGCAGCAGGGCATGAGATCGTCCTGGTGCTGACCCAGCCCGACCGTCCCGCAGGACGCGGCATGAAGCTGCAGGCATCGGCTGTCAAGCAATTTGCGTTAGACAAAAACATCCCCATCGCCCAGCCGCGCAGCCTGCGCTTGGGTGGCAAATTCCCTGAAGAAGCCGAACTTGGCAAAGCTGCCATAGACAAAGCGATAGCGGACGGCGCTGAAGTGATGGTCGTCGCCGCTTACGGGCTGATTTTGCCGCAGTGGGCGCTCACTTCGCCCAAGCTCGGCTGTTTGAACATCCATGCGTCGCTGCTACCACGTTGGCGCGGCGCCGCGCCGATTCACCGCGCGATCGAAGCGGGCGATGCGGCTACTGGCGTCACCATCATGCAAATGGACGTGGGGCTGGACACCGGCGATATGCTGCTGCGCGACGAATTACCGATTCTGGACACAGACACCACGGGCTCCTTGCACGACAAATTGGCAGATATGGGCGGTGCGCTGATCGTCAAAGCCCTTGCTGAATTGGCGGATTTGAAAGCCGTCAAACAGCCCGAAGAAGGTATCACCTACGCCCACAAAATGGAAAAAACGGAAGCGCAGATCGACTGGTCACAAAGCGCCGAAGTCATCACCCGCCGCATCCGCGCCTTCAACCCCTTTCCGGGTGCGGTGACGTCACTCAATGGCGAGCAAATCAAGGTCTGGGGTGCTGAATTGGGCGATGAAAACCTGATTGAAGTCGGTAAAACTTATAAAAAAGGGCAAATTATAGCTGTAGCCGCCGTATTTATTAACTGTGTTGCTATCAATAGTGCAGTAAATAAAAATATTTATAGCGTCGTCAATTTGACCGAATTACAGCGACCAGGTGGCAAGCGACTTAAAGTGGCTGATTTTGTACGCGGGTTCGATGTGCAAATCGGCATGTGCTTAGGTGAAGTTGCCTAACTATGTTTTTAAGCCGCAGCAATTACACCCACCCCGCCTATTTACAGGGCGCGAAAGACTGCATTCCCATGCTGCCCGGCATGGTGGCGTGGGGGCTGACGATGGGCGTTTCCATGGTCAACAGCGGTATGAGCATAGTCGAATCGGTCGCGATGGCGCTGCTGGTTTTCGCCGGCAGCTCTCAGCTGGCCGCCATCCCGCTCATCGCCGCGGGCGCACCCATGTGGGTGATTTTGCTCACCGGTTTGTGCGTGAACCTGCGTTTTGTCGTGTTCAGCGCGCATTTGCGGCCATATTTGATGCATTTACCGCTTTGGAAGCGCTTGATGAGTGGTTATTTGACGGCAGATTTGAGCTACGTGCAGTTCGTCAGCAAGTTTCCGAAACCTGGCACAACAGCAGCGCAGCAGCAAGTGCAAGATGCTTTTTTGGCGGGTAACACGGGCTTGACATGGGTGGCTTGGATGGGTGCTAGCCTGCTGGGCATCGCGCTGGCGCACCAGATTCCCGTGAGTTGGGGGCTGGGTTTTGCGGGTATTTTGTCGTTGCTGGGCATTTTGTGTTCTTTGGCGTCCAGCAAGCTGCGCATTGTTGCCGCCGCCGTTTCTAGTGCGGTGGCGGTCGCGGCTTATGCCTTACCGCTCAAAATGAACATTGTCGTCGCGATTTTTGCGGCGGTAGCGATGTGTTTGCTGCTTGATAAAACGCAGCGCTTTATGCAACCCAAGCAACCCAAGCAAGCCAACTAAGCCAACTAAGCCAATATGACCGCCAATATCACCGACGCCTGGACGCTCATCACCATTGCTGGCTTGGCGCTGGTGACGGTCATCACGCGGTGTTTTTTCTTGTATTCCAGCAAGTCGTGGCAGCTGCCTAATTGGGTCAGCCGGGGCTTGCATTACGCCCCGATTGCCGCCTTGTCTGCAGTCATCTTGCCTGAGATTTTGATCACGCAAGGGCAGCTGCTGGCGTCTTGGCATGACGCCAAATTGATCGCGGCACTAGTTGGCGCAGGCATTTATTTTTGGCGTAAAAGCGTGCTGTTCACCATGAGCTTGGGCATGCTGGTGTATTTGCCGCTACATTTGGGGTTGGGCTGGTAGGTCAGTCTGCGTTTTCGTAACCCTTTAGTAACTTACAAACACGCTTTTTTCATCGTTTTGTAACTAAAATCAGCGCAGATACATAAAAATTGAGTTACTAAATTACAACGGAGATATCTTCATGTCGTCACGTAGAGCCACCAAAATCGTCGCCACCTTAGGCCCCGCATCCAGCGACCCAGCAATTTTGGAGCAAATGATTCGCGCTGGCGTCAACGTTATGCGCCTGAATTTCAGTCATGGCTCAGCCCAAGACCATTGCGATCGCGCAAAAATGGTGCGTGAAGCAGCAGCCCGTGCTGGTACCGTCGTCGGCATCATGGCCGACTTGCAAGGCCCCAAAATCCGCATCAGCCGCTTTGTGAACAACAAAATCGTGCTGGAAGTCGGCGCTAAATTCATTCTAGATGCCGCCCGCACCGAGCTGGGCGACCAAGACGCCGTCGGTTTGGATTACAAAAACCTGCCGCACGAAGTCAAAGCCGACGATGTATTGTTGTTGAACGACGGCTTGATCGTGTTGACCGTGGACAAAGTCGTCGGCCAAGCCGTGCACACCACCGTCAAAATGGGCGGTGATTTGTCGAACAACAAAGGCATCAACAAACAAGGCGGCGGCTTGACCGCCCCCGCGTTGACCGCCAAAGACATGGACGACATCAAAACCGCGATGAGCTTCCAAGCCGATTATCTGGCCGTGAGCTTCCCTAAAAATGGCTCAGACATGGAGCTGGCGCGCCAGTTGGCCAACGTCGCCGGCGCAGAATTTGGACACAAACCGCATCTGATCGCCAAAATCGAGCGTGCTGAGGCGATTCCCAAGTTGGAAGAAATCATCATCGCCAGCGACAGCATCATGGTTGCACGCGGAGACCTGGCGGTTGAAGTCGGCAACGCCGCTGTACCTGCGCTGCAAAAACGCATGATCAAGCTGGCCTTGAAGCACGACAAAACCACCATCACCGCCACCCAGATGATGGAATCCATGATCAACAACGCTGTGCCGACCCGCGCTGAAGTCAGCGACGTGGCCAATGCCGTGCTAGATGGTACCGACGCCGTGATGCTCTCCGCCGAAACCGCAGCCGGCAAATACCCGGTCGAAACCGTCATCGAAATGGCCAACATCTGCGCCGCTGCCGAAAGCGCCGAAGACGTCAAGCTGGACGCTGATTTCGCCGACATGAAGCTGGACCGC
>JAYWCQ010000132.1:0-3861 GCA_043780435.1 Polaromonas sp. | reverse complement strand
TTTGAATGGGCTGACGCCCAATCAAAAATTACAAGCCTACAAACTATTTCACCAACCCTCTACCAAGCAGTGGTGCTAATAATGGGGGGATTACCGCAGCCGCAAGTCAACGGCGTGGTGACAACACTGGTAGAGCTGGTGCGCGAAATGCAAAAATTTGGCCACGAGGTGGAAGTTATCCATCCAGGCCTGTTTCGGACACGACCTTGCCCAGGTTATGCCGGCATCGATTTGGCAATCAGTCCCAAGAAAAAAATTGCGCAATTATTAGGCAACAGCTACGCAGATGCAATACATATTGCGACTGAAGGCCCCTTGGGGTGGTCTGCACGTGCTTATTGCTTGAAACATGGCTTAGCGTTTACAACAGCATTTCATACTAAATTCCCTGAAATATTGAATGCGGCGCTAAAAATACCGTTGAGTTGGGGCTATGCAATGTTTCGATATTTTCACAAGCCGTCATCCGGTGTGATGGTGCCAACACTCGGCGTTTTAAACATGCTGCAGGCACGTGGCTTTGTGAATCTACGGAAATGGACGCATGGCGTTGACACTGAATTGTTTAGCTACCATTCACAGCCCCGTGCGCATGACGCCCTCGATGGCTTAGCGAGACCACTGGCCCTGTTTGTAGGTCGTGTTTCATATGAAAAGAATATTGAATCGTTCTTGAAACTAAAAGTGGCAGGGTCAAAAGTTGTTTGTGGTGTGGGGCCATTGGCGTTAAGTTTAAAAAAAGAGTATCCCGATGTGACTTGGCTTGGGCTACTTTCTCGCGAAGAGCTTGCAAAAGTTTATGCGGCAGCGGATGTGTTTGTATTTCCAAGCAAATCAGAAACTTTCGGGCTCGTTCTCTTAGAAGCCATGGCCTGTGGTACGCCTGCAGCGGCTTATCCGGTAGATGGCCCATTGGAAGTGTTGTGCGATGATAAGGGCATACCACAAGGTGGAATTTTGGATGCAGATTTGCTGTCTGGTATGAATCAAGCTTTAATACTGCCTAGAATGGAAGCGCGCCAGCGAGCGATTCAATTCAGTTGGGAAAATGCAGCAAAAATTTTTGAAAATAATTTAGCGGCGGTAAATGCTAGCGAGCTATTAAAGACTAGGTGAAATTAAATGGATCTCGTAATCTGGCGACATGCCGAAGCTGTAGATTTGCAAGAAGGTTGTGATGATCTTGATCGTGCTTTAACAGCACGTGGCTACAAACAAGCGATACGTATGGCTGAGTGGTTAGATCGGCAGTTACCCGAAAGCTCACGTATTTTTGCAAGCCCTGCCAAACGTTGCGAAGATACTGTCAGCAGGTTAGACCGTAAATACAAGCTGCACAATGACTTATTGCCTGAAGCTAATGCGGATGCAATTTTGACTTCAATACAGTGGCCATGTGCAAAAGGTACAGTTTTGATGGTTGGGCACCAGCCAATGCTCGGGAAAATAGTCGCCCAAGCATTGGGGCTGAAAGGGACAGAATGTCCGATTAGAAAGGGTTCTGTATGGTGGCTAAGAAGCCGCGAACGTGAGGGGCAAAGGCAAATGGTCTTGGTGTCAGTTCAAAGTGTAGATATGCTGTGATGTTTACTTGCTAGGACGTCCCGTTTTTAGCATGGGAACTGCTTTGAGTGCAGTCAGTAGATTTGAATCAGTCATCGCGGCTAAAGCTTTGATGCCTGCGCGCAGCAGCTCACTTTTCTTGACTGGATGCTTCAAATCTGCAGCGCGCAGTTTCAAATTATCAAGGATAAGATATTCTGGTTTTGGAATCGTGAAACTATCACGGACCAATTTAATTTTTTTCGCTTTGAGTGGTTTTTCGATCAGAGCTTGGACAGCCGGTTTTGAAATGGCTTTAGGAGCTTCAGTTTTTACTTTTACGTCTAAGTTCTTTAACGTCATCTCTGGTTTGGCTACTGTTGTAGGAGCTTTGGTCGCTGGTCTTGTAGCAGGCTTTGTTGCTGTTTTAGTGGTGGCGTTGACTGAAGTTTTAGTTGGTGCTTTGGTCGAAGTTGTCATTGCGCATCCTTGAGATTAATGGTGTAAATAGTTTATACCATTAATTTTCAAATGCAAGCAGGTTTGAATTTATACCTCGCAGCCTCGTAAATTCAATACCCAATTGACTCTTTTCCAAGCGATGGACTCTTCCCGTAATAAGTGAGCTGATTGCGGTAGTGCTTGCGACCAACCCAAGGGGCAGGTCAATAAAAATTGTTGTGATGAGCTGTGATCCGTGGAAAAAGTGATCCTATTAAAATCTGGATCGCGTCGAGCATGGCAGAGTATGACTGCCATGCGCAGACTTATCAATTGGTATGCGAAGCAAGGGTCTTGAAGCTCAAGCTCCAATTTTTTTAGTTTTCCTCGATGTCCTAAAACCAGCATACTTAAGCGATGTAATTCTGGCAAATCAAAACCAGATGCATCTGCGTTATCAAGGATGTATGCACCGTGCTTGTGGTAATCGCTGTGAGAAATCTGACAGCCAATCTCATGCAATTGCGCTGCCCATCGCAGCATTTGATGGGGGTTTTCGTTGCTACTTGTATCTAAATTTAGGTTTGTTTGAATTTGTTCAAAAAGTGACAAGGCAACTTTTTCAACGCGATTAGATTGAGCTAAATCCGCACTAAAATTTTTCGCAAGTCGCATGACTGAGGAATTTCGTGAATCTACAACGCCACTATCACGTTCTAATAAATCGTAAATAGCACCTTGTCGCAAGGCGCCATCTGCTGGATAGACCTCATTGATTTCCAACAAGTCAAACAGGGCACACAAAATACTAACGCCGCCTGCAAAAACTGCGCGTCTATCATCCTTCAGGCCGACGAGTCGAATTTGGTCAATATGCTTTGCTTTCAATAGTCTTTCGCGCAGCCAATAGAGTCCTTCACGAGTAATGGCCTCCTGATTCACACCTGCCGCTTTTAGCACATCGAAAACAGCGCCAATTGTCCCAGACGATCCGTAAGCAATATCCCAAGAGCTGCGCCTATAAGTGTTTATAGCTTCGTCAAGAATTGCCTTTGCAGCGATTTCAGCGGCGTTAAAAGCCTGCTCAGTGAGCAGCCCATTGGGGAAATATTTCATAGACCATGCAACACTTCCCACGCGGTATGAGGCCATAAACTGTGCTGTTAACCCCTGACCCAAAATAAGCTCAGTTGATCGCCCGCCAATATCAATGACCAGTCGTCGTTCATCGGATTCTGGCAATAGGTGTGCGACACCTTGGTAAATTAGCCTGGCTTCTTCTGGTCCAGAAATGACATCAATAGGAAAACCTAAAATTTCGCAGGCACGCACTAAAAAAACTTCACGATTTCGCGCCTCTCGCATTGTTTGAGTAGCAACTGCACGCACTTCAGTTGATTTAAAACCAGAAATTCTTTCGCCGAACCGAGCCAAACAATCCCAACCACGTTGCATGGCTTCGGGTGTTAAATTTCTATCTTCGTCTAAACCATTGCCTTGTCGTACTGTTTCTTTAAGGTATTCGGTACGATGGATCTGACCATGGTCTAAAAACCCAATTTCTAAACGAAAACTATTTGAGCCAAGATCGACTGCTGCTAGATGGGTGCCATTTTTCATTTTTGATTTTTTAAAACTACAGCATACCATTTGTAGTTCATGCGCACCCTAGTTCATCAGACAAATGTTTAATATATTGAAGGCACTACAATTTCTTTTGGCGTGGGGCGTCTAGCGTAATTTTCTTTTCGCTCTCTAGGTGGCAAAATTATTTCTGGGTGCTCAACTTCTTCATAGTCAATTTGCGTTAGCAGGTGATGAATACAATTGAGACGAGCTTTCTTTTTATCATCAGCCTCTACAACCCACCAGGGTGCT
>JAYWCQ010000131.1:0-20111 GCA_043780435.1 Polaromonas sp. | reverse complement strand
AATCAGGCCAATCGTCACCCATGCAGGCCGCTTGTTCCCAAGTCAGCCCCAATTTTGCAAGTGTTTTTTCAGCGGCTGGGCGTTTGTCTTCGGTGTTCACATGAATATGTGTCACGCCCAAGGCTTTGAGGCGGGTTCTAAGCGGCACAGAGTCGCGCCCAGAAATGACAACTGGTGTGATGCCCGCTTTTTGCAACAATTTGATGCCTAAGCCATCCAGCGTGTTGAAGCGTTTGATCGTTTCACCTGTTTCTGTAAACAGCAAACCACCGTCCGTCATCACGCCATCAATATCGAAAAAAACGACTTTCACGGCTTGTGCTTTAAGCAGCAGCTCGGCTGAGAATCGCGAGGGTGGCAGGGCTTTAGGGGTTTGTTGCATCAAATCACCTTGGCACGCATCAAATCACCAATATGCACAATGCCGCACAGTTTGCTATCAACATCCGTCACCAAAACGGAGGTGATGCTGTGCAACTCCATCAGTTCTGCGGTGGCAACAGCCAGTTCATTGGCTTTGACGGTACGCGGCGCACTGTGCATCACATCGGCGGCCACGAGATGGCGCAAATCAACGCCTTTTTCAATCAAGCGCCGTAAATCACCATCGGTGAAAATACCAATCACCTGGTCTTGCGCATCCACAATGGCTGAAGCGCCTACAGATTTGGCGCTCATTTGCCGCATCAAGTCGTTGAAAGAGGCGTTGGCGAGCACTTTGGGTACATCGTTGCCTGAGCGCATGACATCGCTGACGTGTGTCAATAATTTGCGCCCTAAAGAACCGCCAGGGTGTGAACGGGCGAAGTCTTCCGCTTTGAAGCCGCGTGCATCTAGTAGCGAAACAGCCAAGGCGTCGCCCAAGGCGAGCTGAGCCGTCGTGCTGGCTGTGGGTGCTAAATTCAGCGGACAAGCTTCTTTGGCCACACTGCTGTTTAATGTAATGGTCGCATGTTGCGCCAAGGTTGAGGTCAAACCACCCGTAATCGCAATTAACGGAACGCCTTGGCGTTTAAGCATTGGCAAGATCACATTGAGCTCAGCTGATTCACCGCTGTTGGATATCGCTACCACCAGATCGACAGATTTGATCATGCCCAAGTCGCCGTGGCTGGCCTCGGCTGGGTGTACAAACATGGCGGGTGTGCCGGTAGAGGCCAAAGTGGCGGCAATTTTTCGCCCCACATGCCCACTTTTACCCATGCCCATCACCACCACGCGACCACGCACTGCCAATATCGCTTGCACAGCAGCTACAAATTGTTGATCAATCCGTGTTTTGAGTCCAAGCACGGCTGCAGCTTCAATGTCCAACGTTTCTAGCGCTAGGCGAATGGTTTTTTCAGCGTCAAATGTCATTCGGTAATTTTATCGACTAATGGCTTGCGAGTCAGAGTTAGGGCTTGGTCGTCGAGATTAGCCGTCGAGATAATGGCAAGTCTAAGCTAATATAGACGCATGACCTCGCTAGAACTCACCCTGCTCTACCTTTTTGCTGCGGTATTGGGTGTGATCGTGTGCCGAACCTTCAAATTGCCACCTATGCTGGGCTATTTGGCGGTTGGGGTGGTTATTGGTCCGAACATGCTGGCATTGGCGAAAAACACGCAGGGCATACAGCATTTGGCTGAATTTGGCATCGTTTTCTTGATGTTTGCGATTGGGCTGGAGTTTAATTTGCCCAAATTGCGCACCATGCGACGGCATGTATTTGGCCTAGGTTTGTTACAAGTGGTCTGCACCATGCTGGCGGTTACTGCCGCTTCTTTGATGCTCTCAAAATATTTGCCTGCAGCATGGCGTTTGTCTTGGCAGGCGGCGTTGGCACTTTCTGGTGCTTTGGCAATGAGCAGCACGGCCATTTTGGTCAAGTTAATGACAGAACGGCTGGAGATGGATTCTGAGCATGGCAAGCGTGTCATGGGTGTGCTGTTGTTTCAAGACTTGGCAGTCGTTCCTCTGTTGGTGTTGATCCCTGCGCTGGGTGCTTCGGATGAAAATTTATTCATGGCGTTAGCAGTCGCTGGCCTGAAAGCCACTGTTTTAATCACGGTCTTGCTGGTCGGCGGTCAGCGCGTCATGCGAGCATGGCTCACGTTGGTGGCAAGGCGCAAAAGTGATGAGCTTTTCATCTTAAATTTATTGCTGATCACACTAGGCTTGGCTTGGTTGACCGAGTTGGCTGGTTTGTCACTGGCCTTGGGCGCATTTATCGCCGGCATGTTGATTTCCGAAACGGAATTCAAGCATCAAGTTGAAACGGATATTCGGCCATTTCATGACGTGTTACTCGGATTGTTTTTTATCACCATCGGCATGATGCTGAATTGGCGTTTGGTTTGGGAGCGCTGGCCTTTGGTTTTGTTTCTCGTCGTTGTTCCGGTTTTGTTTAAATTAGCATTGGTAACGTTGCTTGCCCGTGGTTTAGGCGCGACGGCGGGCGTTTCTTTGCGAACCGGTATTTATTTGGCGCAAGCCGGTGAGTTTGGTTTTGTGTTGCTCACCTTGGCGCAAAAAAACGAGCTGGTACCGCGCGCTTTGCTTAACCCGATCCTGGCCAGCATGGTGTTGTCCATGCTGGCTACGCCATTTTTAGTGATGTATAGCAACAAGATCGTGATGAAGCTGGTCAGCAGTGATTGGTTGCAGCAGTCTTTGGAGATGACGGGTATCGCCCGCAAAGCGATGGGTACTAACAAACATGTGATTATTTGTGGCTATGGTCGCTGCGGTCAAAATCTAGCGCGACTGCTCACTTCCGAAAAAATTCCCTATATCGCGCTTGACCTAGACCCAGACCGTGTTCATCAAGCAGCGGCTGCGGGTGACAAAGTGGTCTACGGCGATGCTGTGCGTTTACAGGCACTGATGGCTGCTGGTTTGGCGCGTGCAAGCGCCGTGGTGGTCACCTATCTAGACACACCGAGCGCCATGAAAGTATTGGCGAATATTCACAGCCATGCGCCGAAAGTACCCGTTATTGTCCGCACAGTAGATGACCATGATTTGGAAAAACTTCAACTTGCAGGTGCAACTGAAGTCGTGCCAGAAGCCATTGAAGGCAGTTTGATGCTGGCCAGCCATGCCTTGGCATTGGTCGGTGTGCCGATGCGCCGTGTGATTCGCGTGGTACAAGAGCAGCGTGATGCACGTTATAACTTGTTACGTGGTTACTTTCACGGCAACGACGACGATACGGCTGACGAGTTAGAAAGCGCCCGATTATGCTCGGTCACATTGACGGAGCGAGACCAAGCAGTTGACAAGCAGTTTATACAAATCGTGAACGCACTGGAAAATGTGCAAGTTATCAGCTTAAAACGCAAAAATGGGCAACAAATAACCTTGGGTGAAGCTCACAAGTTTGCAGATGCGGACTCGGTGTTGGAGGCCGGCGATACCTTGGTGCTTTCTGGCAAACCTGAAGCGTTGGACTTGGCTGAAAAACAATTGATAAACGGTTGGTGAGCGGTTGATGATGCCTCAAAATACAGAACAGCGACCGTTGCCTAAAGTCTTGTGGGCCTTGTTGTTCGGCAATTTCGTGATTGGTACGGGCGTCATGATTGTGCCTGGAACGCTAAGTGTGATCAGTCAGTCAATGAGCGTTTCAGTCGCCGTAGCTGGGCAACTTATTTCTGCTGGCGCTTTGTTGATGTGCATAGGCGCACCCTTGTTTGCCTCGGTGGTTGCTGGTTGGGACAGGCGGCGTTTGCTGGCTTTGTCCATGCTTTGGTATGCAGCTCTACATGCTTTGTGTGCGCTCATGCCCGACTTTTCAAGTCTTCTCATCGTGCGGGTGCTGACGATGATTTCACCTGCGATCTTTACACCCCAGGCAGCGGCTTGCGTTGGCTTGTTGGTGCCTGAAAACCAACGTGGCCGCGCCATCACATTCGTATTTTTAGGTTGGTCAGTGGCCTCGGTCATTGGTATGCCCGTGGGTGCGTATTTAGGCGGTGCCTTGGGTTGGCAAAGTGCATTTTTACTGGTCGCCGAACTCGGTTTGATCAGCGCGGTGTGGGTGTGGCGTGCCATGCCGGATGGTGTGAAGCCCCCGGCTTTGTCGCGCGCAGCTTGGGCTGCGACGCTGCAATCTCCAGCGTTGATGACTTGTGTTTTGGTGACCACGCTGTATGCCGCAGGTCAATTCGTGTTGTTTGCGTATTTGGCGCCTTATTACAATGCCAAATTGGCTATCTCGCCTTTTCAGCTCAGTGCCTTGTTTATGTGGTTTGGTGCTTTGGGGTTGTTCGGTAATATTTGGATGTCACGCCATGTCGATCGATTAGGTGCGCCGCGCATGGTTTGGATGGGGATATGCGGCATGATTTTGAGCATGGCCATTTGGCCCTTGGGTACAACTTTGTTTTTGGCCGCCTTAGTTACCGCACCTTGGGCTGTCAGTATATTTGCAACAAATTCAGCGCAACAAGCGAGACTGGTCGGCTTTGCTCCTGCTTTGGCTAGCGGATCCGTGGCGCTGAACACGTCGGCCATGTACGCGGGTCAAGCTATAGGTACGTTCCTCGGGGGGGTGCTCATCAGCACGGGCCGAATGGATGATCTGCACTGGTACGGTTTTGTCATTCTTGTATTGGCATTGGTTGCCAGTCTTTGGGCCACGTATTTGACCAACCGACTAAAAACCAACCACGGATTGAAAAATAGCTAAACTGGCAAATTAACCAGCAAAGTAGCCAGCAAAATTGATAGCTTACAGACAATTACTTTTGGGAGAAACCAATGACCACACAAGCATTCAACCTGGACAGCCAATGGCTGCCGTTCACACCCAACCGCAGCTTTAAAAACGACCCGCGCATATTCACAGCTGCAAGCGGCGCGTACTTCACCACCCATGACGGCCGCCAAGTGCTTGATGGCATTTCTAGTTTGTGGTGTGTGAGTGCGGGGCACAACGTCAAGCCTATCAACGAAGCGATTAAAAATCAGCTGGATACCTTGGATTACGCCACCGCTTTTCAAGCCAGCAACCCCAAAGCTTTTGAGGCCGCAGAGATGATTGCCGCCATGGCGCCGGGTGATTTGAACAAGGTGCTGTTTTGCAACTCAGGCTCTGAGGCGGCGGACACCTCACTCAAAGTTGCTTTGGCCTACCACCGCGCGCGCGGCGAAGGCCATCGCAATGTGTTCATCGGGCGTGAGCGTGGCTACCACGGCGTCGGGTTTGGCGGCATGAGCGTGGGCGGCATTCCTGCCAATCGCAAAGCCTTTGGCGCTGCTTTGTTGCCTCGTGTTGATCATCTTCGTTTTATTCACGACCCCGTGAACCATGCTTACATCAACGGCGTAGAACCTATTTGGCAAGAAGATATTTTGCTTGAATTAGAAAGCCGCATCTTGCCCTTGCATGACTCCAGCAACATTGCTGCTGTGATTGTCGAACCTGTTGCTGGCTCGGCAGGTTGGTACTTGCCACCGCAAGGCTATTTGAAGCGTCTGCGCGAGATTTGCGACAAGCACGGTATTTTGTTGATTTTTGACGAAGTCATCACTGGTTTCGGGCGTTTGGGCACCAACTTCGCGTCAGATTACTACGGCGTCGTGCCAGATATGTTGAACTTCGCCAAAGCGGTAACGAATGGCGTTATTCCACTAGGTGGTGTGATTTGCCGCGACCACTTGTACAACAGCATCATGCAAGCCAATGACAAAGCGCCAGAACATGCGATTGAGTTTTTCCACGGCTACACCTACTCGGGCCACCCCGTGGCTTGCGCGGCGGCGATAGCCACGTTGGCGCACTTCAAATCGGAAGACTTGTTTGCCCGCGCCGGCAGCATGGGCCAAGTGCTGGGTGATGCCATGCACAGCGCACTCAAAGGTTTGCCAACGGTGGTTGGTATTCGCACATTGGGACTTGCAGGCGCGGTGGAGCTGACAAGCATCGCCGGCTTGCCAGGCAAACGTGCCTATGACATTTTCATGGAATGCTTCCACAAAGGCGTGTTGGTGCGCCCTGCCGGTGAAAACTTGGTATTGGCGCCGCCGTTTATTGTGGACAAAGCGCAGATTGATGTGATGGTGGGCGTCTTGGCGGACGCCATTAAAAAGCGCGCTTAAAGGAGAAATTACTAAATCCCGTTCGTCCTGAGGTATCGAAGGGGTAGCTAGCTAGTGGACGCTTCAATAACTCAGCGCGAACGGTAGATTTTTGAATCGCCTCAGTGCATCAAGACAGGGTTGTGCGCCAATTCAGCGTAACCATCCAGCGTGTCTTCCACCTCTTCTTGAGTCGGTGTGTTCACTTGCCAAGCCGTTATTTGTTGCTGAAACAATTCAGCCCATGAACCGTCTAAATACACTTCTTTGCCCGAGCGCTTGTCCACAATCTCAAAACCGTGGCGCGCAAGGACGGGTTTTTTGATTTCAGTGGTATCCAGCGTTGCGCCTTCGCCATCCAATTGCATATGGACGACCACAAACGATTCCGAGTCGTAAAGCATCTGCATCGACGAATTTTTGAGCAACTGTGAAAAAGCTGTTTGAATCAACATATAACTCCTATTGTCATCTTATATACCAACGTTATTGGCAATTACAAGGCTGACACGGGCTAAAAAAAAAGGTAAAAATACCCAAAATGCCACAAAATCGTTCAGAAATCGTTTTTCAAGCTCAACGCATCAGTGCATTGGGCAAAACTTGCGTGCTTCTCCACACCATGTCTTGGTAATCGCCGTTTGACTCTGTTTGTCTGTATCGCACGGGCAAATAGTTCATGGCTGGGACAAACCAAAGTTCAATCTTTCTGTCAAATTCTCGTCTTGGATTTCTAGTAAGTCGCCAGGCTATTTGAGAACCCGTCTCTAAATTCAAGGTTTCTGGTTCATTGACGGTGAATAGCCAAGGTTCAGCTTCTCTCGCGTTGACAATTTGAATGCTAAAAGTTGTACCGGGCGTGTAGCGCGCAGGGTCAGCAGCCAGCAAACCGGCTATTTGCATGAGTATGCTATTTCGATCTTGCGCACCAGGGATTAATTCCGTTTCGTTCGGTGTCGTACTGAACGTTATTTTGTTTTGAGCATAGACAAAGTGTGCGGCAACTGTACTTTTGAACACGGTTTTGTCATAAAAATCAAGGGGCATAAGCCCTTGGGGCGTCAGCGTGCCACTGCTTTTGTAATTCAGCACCTCTATTGGGGCTGATATCGATAACTCCAGTGCGTACTTCTCACCATCTTGTTGCCAAGTCAGCCGTGCCTCGCCCTGAATGGGATTGCCTTTTTTGCTAACAATTACTTTGTACGTATGCCGCCCCGAACTCAATGCCGTAAACGCGGGCGGAGGCAAACCGGCTTCAGCGGTCGCTGGGGATAGTGTCGGTGTCGGAGTCGGCTGCACGGATTCAGCCATCGGCGTGGCGGCTTCTACTGGCGCGGGTGGCGGCGGTTCAGGCGGTGGCGCAATTTCTGGCGCTAAAAGTGGCGCCAGTGTAGCCGCCGCTGTTTCAACGGGTACAGACAACAATGCAGGTGCAGACTTTGGGGCAAGGACGGGACTAGGTTTAGATACAGGTTTGGGGGCAGGTTTAGGCTTAACAACTTTGGGTGGCTGTTTTTGCGGGCTGACAAGATCCGGTGTTTTTTGAACCACGGGGACAACGGTGGGCAATTCAACCATCCGTGTCTTAAAAGCTGTCGTTACTACTGTTTTTTTAATGCCAAATTGGCCTGCAGCCGAAGATATGATTGCCAAGTGCGCTATTAAAACAATAACAAACAGCACGGTCAACAGCGCCAACCAGTGCTTTGCTTGAAACGGTTTGAGTTGTGCCATAGCTAGAGGATATTACAATTCCAGTATGAAACTCGCAACCTACAAAGACGGCTCGCGCGATGGCCAACTCATCGTCGTTTCGCGTGATTTAAGCCACGCCCAATACGCCACCGGCATTGCCAGCCGCCTGCAGCAGGCGCTGGACGACTGGAACTTCATCAGCCCGCAGTTGCAAGACGTGTATGACGCGCTCAACAGCGGTCAAAGCAGCCGTATGCGCCACGCTTTCCCATTTGACCCCAAACAATGCATGGCACCACTGCCACGCGCCTACCAGTGGGCAGACGGCTCGGCTTACCTAAACCACGTCGAACTGGTGCGCAAAGCGCGCAATGCTGAAGTGCCCGCCAGCTTTTACCACGACCCGCTGATGTACCAAGGCGGCAGCGACGACTTCATCGGCGCGTGCGACGACATTGTGTGCGTGTCGGAAGCGTTTGGCATCGATTTCGAGTCTGAAGTAGCCGTCATCACCGGCGACGTCAAAATGGGCAGCACACCCGAACAAGCGCTGGACAGCATCCGATTGGTGATGTTGGTCAACGACGTGAGCTTGCGCAACTTGATTCCTGACGAGCTGGCCAAAGGCTTCGGCTTCGTGCAAAGCAAACCGGCCACCGCCTTCAGCCCGGTCGCGGTGACTTTGGACGAACTCGGTGATTCATGGAGCAAAGGCCGCCTGAACATGACCGTGCAAAGCACCTGGAACGGCCGCAAAGTCGGTATGTGCGAAGCGGGGCCTGAAATGGCCTTTCACTTCGGCCAGCTCATCGCCCACCTGTGCAAAACGCGCAATGTGCGTGCTGGCAGCGTGATTGGCTCGGGCACAGTCAGCAACAAGGGCGTTGAATCAAAGCCAAGCAAAGATGGCGCAACCCGTACCGATTGGCCCAAAGGCTACAGCTGTATCGCTGAAAAGCGCTGCATAGAAACCATCCAAGACGGCAAAGCGACGACGCAGTTCATGAAATTTGGCGACACCATCCGCATTGAAGCCAAAGGCAAAGACGGCACCAGCGTGTTTGGCGCGATTGAGCAGGGTGTGGTGCAAGCTGGGGTTTATTGATCAGGCTCAGATTTTAACTTTTCCCCGTTCGCCCTGAGGTATCGAAGGGTCATCGCACGAGGAGACGCTTCGATACCTCAGCGCGAACGGTTCAAACTTCACTGGGTCACATCGTCAAATCTGATGCGCAATCACTTTGAACCCACGCAGCAGCATTTCTACCGCCACCGCCACCAAAATCAAGCCCATCAGCCGCTCCACGGCAACGACCACGCGTTCACCCAGCACGCGCTGAATCCGCTCCGCCAGCACCAGCACCACCGCGCACACCGCCATGGTGATGCACAGCGCGGCAATCCACTCCAGCTTGCGCTGCGGCGCTTGGCTGACCAGTAGCATCACCGTGGCCAGGGCTGACGGCCCCGCCAGCGCAGGAATCGCCAGCGGCACGATCAGCGGCTCGCCTACAACCTCTTCTTCAGCGTGCGCGGCAGAGGGGAAAATCATTTTCAGCGCGATCAAAAACAAAATCACACCGCCGGCGATTTGCAGGGACAAATCACTCAAATTCATCAGCGTCAAAAAGTCTTTGCCAAAAAACATGAAGCCCAGCAGCAGCAAAAAAGCGATCATCACCTCGCGCATGATCACCAAAGTACGCCGCTCGGGCGAGACATGGCGCAGCGCACGCGCAAAAATCGGGATATTGCCGACTGGGTCGGTGATCAAAATCAACAAAATCGTGGCGGAGGTGAGGGTGTAATTCATCCCAATATTATGGTCAAAAAGTCGTTTACAGCATTTCAAAAAACCGTATCGGCGATAATTTAGCCATGTTCCGTCCATGTCAGACTGTTTCCCTGCTCCAAACCCTGCGTCGCGCCACCGCGTTGGTACGTTGGGTATTGCTGGGTTTTGTGCTGTCTTTGGGCGTCGCCATCGCTTCCCCCATCGTCAACCCGCAGGCGACACAGCTGATTTGTTCGGCCTCGGGTGGCATCAAAGTCATCGTCACCTCGGCTAACGGTTTGACTGACGGCAGCACCGAAGTCGCCAGTCAGAACATGGATTGCCCGCTGTGCGTCAGCATCATCGCGCCGCCGCCGGTGCTGAAAATGTCGTTTGAGCCAGCGCAGCCTTTGAGCTACGCGCTGCAGCCCATCCCCACAGCCACCATCGCGAAGCGTACCGCAGCACCACCGCCCGCACGCGGGCCGCCTGAGTTTCTGTAAAACACTTTTTGCTATTTAATTAATAGCTATTTAGGAAATAAATACGACATCTACAGGCTTATTGGACTGTATTTCTGGCGTTCCTCATAGTTTTTAAAGAAATTTAGGTCATTTTATGAAAAATTCATTCGTTACATTCTCTGCGCGATCATTTTTACGTACAGTAAGCATCAAAAATAATTCAAAATTGATATCACTTCAGAAAATCAATACGCCGTCTAGAGTTGTTCTTGCAATGGTTTTTACGGCTTTTTTAAGCTTGCATGCTGCCGCGCAAAACAATATCGCCGACGTGGCCGTCAAAGACGCCTGGGTACGCACCACCGTGCCGGGTCAAAAAGGGACGGGTGCCTTCATGTCGCTCACCGCGAAAAGCGATTTACGGTTGGTGGGCGCATCCTCGGCCGTGGCCGGCATTGCTGAGGTGCACGAGATGTCCATGAACGGCGACGTGATGCAAATGCGCGCGGTTGCTGGCGTGGACTTGCCCGCTGGCAAAACCGTGGCGCTGCGTGCGGGCGGCTTTCACGTCATGTTGTTAGATTTGAAAACTGCGTTGCCTAAAAACGCGACGGTGCCGCTGACCTTGCTGTTCAAAGACGCCAAGGGCGTTGAAAGCAAAGTGGAAGTGACCGTCCCAGTGGCAACCACGGCACCCAACGCAGCGCCAAGCGGCGCGGCCATGCCAGCTAATCAGCATAAACACTGAGGTTTTTAGCCTGCTCAGGCGTGTAATTAGCGGCACATTGGAGTAAGCTCTCACTGGAACACCCCCATTTCAACTTTTAGCTGAGGAAACACCCCATGAGCAGCACTCCAGACATGAGCAGTTTCGGCAAATTTGTGCCCGGTTTCGATTTTTTGCAAAATCTGGCCAAACAGGCTGCCGGCGGCGCGGCGCAGAGCATCCCGCAACTGCCCAATTTGGGCAGTTGGGTGGCGCCCACGCTGAATGTGGAAGAGTTGGACAAGCGCATTGACGAGCTCAAAGCCGTGCAGTTTTGGCTGGACCAAAACGCCATGGCCTTGAAGGCGACGATTCAAGCGCTGGAAGTGCAAAAAATGACCTTGGCCACGCTCAAAGGCATGAACTTCAACTTTGGCGATGTGGCCAATGCCTTCAAACTCAAAGCCGCAGATTCTGTGATGAGCGGCATGCAAAAAGTGACTGAAAAAGCCAGTGACGCGACAGCCACCGTTGGCAGCTTTGCGGGCACGTTGTCAGGCGCTGTTGAACCTCAACCAGCAGAGGCAAAAAAATCGACCCAACCAGACTCAAAAACAGAAGTGCCAGACATGGCCGCCGGCTTGGTGGATCCCCTGCTGTGGTGGGGTGCGCTGACCAAACAGTTTGGCGACATTGCCAATACCGCCATGAAAGAGGCAGCCAAGCAAACGGCCATCGATGTGACCAAGGGCGTGGCGACCGACATGGCCAAAGGCGCATTCAAAAAAGCCACCGACATGGCGGGCAACGTCGCCAACACCATGACGGGTGGCATGGCGGGTGCCGTGGGCAAGGCGATGACGTCTGCAAAAGCGGCATCTAAAAAGCCAGCCAAGAAAGTTGCCGCTAAAAAACGAGCCCGATAAGTAATTCAAGTAAAAAATTTAGGCCATCGTATGAAACTCTTTCCCTATGGCCACGCCACCCACCCGCAGTGGCAATTTGCCGCTGCCTTGGTGCTGGCGCAACTTCGCGCGCAAATGGCACAGGCTAGTTATGCCAGCAGCCCGACTTTGGCGATTTTGTACATCACCGACCACTACGCCAACCAGGCGCAAGCCATTTTGGAGTTTCTAAGTGCTGAGCTGCCCGAAGTGACCGACTGGTCGGGCACGGTCGGCGTGGGTATTGCGTCTAACAATGTGGAATATTTTGACGAACCAGCGCTGTGCGTCATGCTGTGCGACGTGCCGGCTGACCAGTACCGCGTGTTCTCGGGCGTCGCGCCTTTGGCCACGCTGGAAGACCCAGACGACGAATTCCTGAAAGAGCTGCCGCCGCCCGTTTTTCAAGCACACACCGCTTTGATTCATGTGGATGGCGGCATGCCGGATGCTGCGGAGATGATTGCCGATCTGAGCGCCCGCACCCGCACCGGCTACCTGTTTGGCGGCTTTGCGGCCAGCCGCAGCAACACGGTGCAGTTTTCGGTGTCTAGTGATGGCAATATCAATGGCCAAGGCGCGGCCAGTGGCGTGTTTGCCGGTGGGCTCAGCGGTGTGGCGTTCAGCGACGAGGTGCTGCTGCTATCCCGCGTTTCTCAAGGCTGCCAGCCTTTGACGGCGAATGGCTCTAAAACCCGCACAATCACCGCCTGCGATGGCAATTTGGTGATCGAGCTGGATGGCGAGCCCGCTTTGGATGTGCTGTTGCGCGATTTGAACGTCAGCCTTGAGCAACCGCAACAAGCCCTAGAAGCCGTACGCGCCACGCTGGTGGGTTTGAGCCAAGACAGCCAAATCACCAGCCACCCGGGTATTTTCGGTAGTGATGTACGCGTGCGGCACATCATTGGGCTAGACCCGGCGAAACGCGGTGTTGCCGTGGCGCAAGCGGTGGAAATGGGCATGAATCTAGCCTTCTGCCAGCGCAACGTGGCCGCTGCACGGACGGACTTGGTACGCATCTGCGCTGAAATCCGCGAAGAGCTGGAATCGCAATCGCAGCCTGAGGAAATGGCGTGGGGCGACAACGCCGGCTTGGCCGAGCTGGCAGACCGGTCGTTCCAATATGGCCAATCCGATAACGGCGGCCTGCCCGCCAAACGCATCGCCGGCGCCATCTACGTCAGCTGCTCGGGCCGTGGCGGCCCGCATTTTGGCAGCCCCAGCGCCGAGCTGCAAATCGTCCGCAAAGCCTTGGGCGACGTGCCCTTGGTCGGCTTCTTCGCCGGCGGCGAGATCGCAAGGCACCATGTGTATGGCTACACCGGGGTGCTGACGGTGTTTATGGCGGATTAGGTCAAATAGTGGAAGTCTATGACTGTAGCCATTACAACTCGCGTCATATGGCTGATTGTCGATTTTTTTGACAAACGCATGATCACAGCCCGAGTTCGCTCAAACCAGGGTGGTCGTTGGGGCGGCGACCCAAAGGCCAATGGAACAGCCGTTCAGCTTCAGAAATCTCCCGATCATTGATGCTGGCGTGGCGTTGCTCCATATAACCATGCTCATTGAATTGCCAGTTTTCGTTGCCGTATGAACGAAACCATTGGCCAATGTCGTTGTGCCATTCGTACACAAAACGCACGGCAATTCGATTGTCCGCGCAAACCCATAGCTCTTTGATCAGCCGGTAGTCCAGCTCCTTGACCCATTTACGCACCAGAAACGCGTGCACCTGCTCACGGCCCACCAGAAACTCGGTGCGGTTTCGCCAGTGCGTGTCTTCGGTATAGACTTTAACGACTTGGTCTGGGTCGCGTGAATTCCAAGCATCTTCGGCCATACGCACTTTTTGTGCCGCAGTCTCAGCATTGAAAGGGGGCAGGGACTGGCGGGGTTGCATGCTCAATATTGTTTATAGGCTAGAAACTTTCCCGACATAACGATATTTACGCGGTCGCCGTTAGGATCGGCTTGGCGCTTCATGTCCATCTTGAAGTCGATGGCACTCATGATGCCGTCGCCAAACTCTTCATGGATCAGTTCTTTGAAGGTTGTGCCATAAACGCTGACCAGCTCGTAAAAGCGGTAAATCAGTGGATCAGTCGGCACTGATGTAGGCAGCGAACCTTTGTAGGGTACGACCTGCAGCCACTTTTGTTCTTCGGCAGAAAGGCCAAAGATTTTGCTAATCACTTTGGCCTGAGCAGGCGTGGCGGTCATCTGGCCCAAGCACAATGCAGTGGTCCATTCTTTGGATTGCCCTACTTTTTTTGCCACATCAGCCCATTGCAGGCCTTTGGATACTTTTGTAGCGATAATTTTTTCTGTAACTTCAAGTCTGCTCATGGTTATGCTTTCAGGTGGTTAAAAATGGAAAAGAGAAAATGAAATGGTGAGTAATTTTAGGAATTCCAAGAATTTCAGTGAGCCTTCGCACGTGATACTAAAAAATCAATAATATGGTTTCGCAAGTCGTAGTAGCCGTCAATGTGGTGAAGCTGGGCACGCGTACGATCGCGTGGCAGTGGATTGACCACTGCTTCAGCCAAGCCTCCTGGTGCATAGCCACCGCCTGGCAATTCCTGCCCGTTGGTCATGAGCAAAATACGGTCTGCCAATAAAATAGCTTCGTCTACATCGTGCGTGATCATGAAAACGGTTTGTTGGGTCTGCCGAACGATACTCATCAGCTCTTCTTGAATGCTGCCTCGAGTGAGTGCATCTAACGCACCAAATGGCTCGTCAAGTAACAGCATCTTGGGCTGAATTGAAAATGCACGCGCGATACCAACACGTTGTTTCATGCCGCCAGAAAGCTGACTGGGCTTTTTCTCTATGGCAGGCAATAGTCCCACCATATCCACATACTTCTGAACTTGTTCAATAATTTTCGAATTGTTCCAATCAGGCCAGCGTGACTTCACTGCAAATGCAATGTTTTGTCGTACGGTGAGCCAAGGCATCAGGGCGTGGCTTTGGAAAACCACGCCACGCTCTAGGCTAGGTCCAGCGATTTCGCGACCGTCCATGAAGCAATGACCAGAGCTGGCTGTGTCCAATCCAGCGAGCACATTGAGAACGGTGGTCTTCCCACAGCCACTGTGTCCTATGATGCACACAAACTCGCCTTTGTTGATAGTGAACGAGACATCAGCAAACACTGGTTTATCAGCTTGGTAGGCTTTGGACAGTTTTTCGATTTTTAGGAAACCTAGCATGGAGCTCACTTTGTTTGTCGCTTGGGATGGGGTTGACGAGGATTGAATTACGCCTTGCCTGTCGATAGAATCACTCCACATAGGTCACCGCTTTTTGTAGTTGCGCAAACATGAGGTCAAGCAGCATGCCCACTACGCCGATTACCAATACAGCGAAGATCACGTTGGTAAGCGACAGATTGTTCCATTCGTTCCATACGAAGTAGCCGATGCCGGTGCCGCCCACCAACATTTCAGCGGCCACGATTACCAGCCATGCGATACCCATACTAATGCGCATTCCAGTGAGGATGGTGGGTGCGGCAGCAGGAAGAATGACTTGTAAGGCTTTACGCATTGGGTTTACTTCAAGTGTGCTGGCCACATTGAGCCACTCACGTTTGACCGACGCTACACCAAATGCGGTATTGATCATCATCGGCCAGACTGAGCAGATAAAGATGACGAAGATGCCACTCACGTTGGAGTCTTTGAGTGTGTAGAGTGCCAATGGCATCCATGCTAAAGGGCTGATGGGTTTTAAGACTTGAATGAACGGATCGAATGCCTTGTGCATAAGTGGCGACATGCCAATCAAAAAACCTAATGGGATGGCCACTGCCATGGCTAACAAAAAACCTGCTGCTACTCGCGCCAGTGAATGACCAAGCTGGATCGCTATCCCTTTGTCGTTCGGACCGTTATCGAAAAATGGGTTGGATAAATGCGCCCAGCTTGCTTCGGCCACCGCCATAGGTTGCGGGAATCCAGTGGTCTTTTTTACACCTGGATCCTTGCCCAACAATTTTGCGTATTCGATTTGTTCGGCAGTCATCCCCGCGTTGGAGCCACCCACTGAGGGCGCCACAGTGGCTAGCTGCCAAGCTCCGATGAACACCACAAACAGAATAACGGACACCAAAGCTGCGCGCAGGTTGAGATTGAGCGTTTTCATAGCTTACTAATTGCGAAACTTTTCAGGTACTCTGCCGGCTTGGTTGGATCAAACACCTTGCCCATGATGGTGTGCTTGATAAAGGTCGAGCCGCTCGTAAAGGGCATGTCGAGATCTTTCATGTGTTTGCGCGCATCGGTGATAAGGAACACTTTCTCTGCGATCTGGTTGTAATTCACATCGCCCTTTACATAACCCCAGCGCTGCATTTGCGTGAGCATCCAGACAGCCATGCTGTGCCAAGGCATCGGATCAAAATCGGCTCGATCGGGTACGTTTAAAACCTTTCCTAAACCATCTGCGAAACGCCCAGTTAGCACCTGGGACACAACCGTTTCAGGCTGATTTAGGTAAGCTTGTGGCGAGATAACTTTCGCAATCAATTCGCGGTTTTTAGATTGACGCGCCATAGCTGCAGCGGTGAGAACCGCTCGATACAAGGCGGCAAAAGTGTTAGGGTTTTGTTGGATGAATTCAGTACTTGTGCCAAAAGCGCAGCAGGGGTGACCACTCCACAAGTCCTTGGTCAGGATATGCAGAAAACCGATTTCGTCATAAACTGCGCGCTGGTTAAATGGGTCGGGACCAAGGTAACCGTCGATATTCCCAGCACGCAAGTTCGCCACCATCTCAGGCGGCGGTACAACACGAATTTGAACATCTGTGTCTGGGTTGATACCATTCTCAGCTAAGTAATAGCGCAACAAGAAGTTGTGCATGGAATACTCAAAAGGTACGCCGAACTTGAAGCCCTTCCACTGTTTCGGATCGCGCTTATCCTTGTGTTTTACATGGAGTGTAATTGCCTGGCCATTGGTGTTTTGAATAGTCGCCACATTCATAGCTACAGCGTTAGAGCCTGCTCCCAAAGAAATTGCCAGAGGCATGGGCGATAGGAAGTGGGTGGCGTCATATTCCTTGTTGATCATCTTGTCGCGAATCAGCGCCCAGCCAGCTGTCTTGATGATTTCTACGTTTAGGCCTTGTTTATCGTAAAAACCTAGCGGCTTTGCCATGATTAGTGGCGTGGCACAGGTGATAGGTATGAAGCCGATTTTGAGGTTGGTCTTTTCTAGAGCACCCTTCTTGTCTTGCGCCATCGCCTGTAGACTGGCTACCGGCAATAGACTGGAAATCGCGGCCATAGCCGTACCCTTACCGACTGCTCGCAGAAATCTGCGGCGTACGGCGTCTTGCGGAAACAAAGCCTTCATCAGTGTGGCTTCGATAAACTCGTTGCTGTAGGCCTCGAACTCGGCCGTTTCACTGCGCTCTCGCAGCGTGAGAGTGGCCTGCTCAGCTTGGTGTTCAGCCATAGTATGGTCGCGCCCGCAACTGCACTTCATCATGAGTGGACGGTCGGCATTGTAGGGATCAAAGAATTCAGACATCACATACCTTTTGAGTTAAAGACAGAGCACTTTTGCAAGCGCTGTGCCAACTTTGAGGTTTTCGCAACCTTTAGCTACTCACCGCAGAATTTCGCAGCAGATACCACTACCATTTGTAGGGGGTACCCTACAAATAGAGGGTTTGACAACACTCAATTCAAGTTCGAAGCCTCTGCGCGCATGTGGCGTTCGGAATACAGCGCAAGCTGCACGTCGTTTTTAGTGTCTGTTTTTTCTAAAATGCGTGCACGATAAGTGCTCACGGTATTGGGTGCCAAGCCAAGATGCGCACCAATTTGGGTCACGGAGTGCCCTTGAATGAGCAGGCGGTAGACTTGGTGCTCGCGGTGCGACAGCGCATCTGGACTGGCCTGCACCTTGGGCTGACCGACCGCGGTGGCTAAGGCCTCTGCAGTTGTCTGACTAAGGTATACGCCACCATGCGACACCTTTCGTATGGCTGCCAGCATGTCGTCGGGATTAGCACTCTTGTTCAAGTAACCGCTAGCGCCAAGACGAATGCAGCGCACAGCGTATTGTTTCTCTGGGAAGGTACTTAGCATTAGAACGGGAAGTTGAGGGTGCGCACGTTTGAGCGTTTGTAGCACATCGATCCCGTCGATGCCCGGTAGCGCGATGTCAAGCAGAACCAAGCTCAGTCCTTGGCCGCTAGGCGCACGCAACGCAGCAACTTGCGTTAGTACCTCGGGGCCAGTTGGCGCCTCAGCTACCACTTCGACATCTGGCTCATCGGCCAACACCTGTTTGATACCCTCGCGTACGATACTGTGGTCGTCGCCAATCAAGACGCGAATAGTTTCGATCAGCGGTGAGCGTTGGCTAATAGTCATGTAACGACTTCCGTTTGAATCGTCACCGAAAGGCACATACGCGTTCCTGCACCCGGCGCGCTGGTTATGTCAATACGACCACCGAAATGCCGAGCTCTCTCGCGCATACCCATGACACCGTAGGCATCAGCAGCCTCAAAAGCCTGAAGCGGCGCGCCTTGACCATCGTCCTGGACAGCTAGGGTCAGGAGACCGCCGTGTAGTTCAATGCGCACCTGAAGTCGCCGAGCTCGCGCGTGGCGACCCACATTACTTAGCATCTCTTGGAAAATGCGGAATACCGCCATTGCCAGCGGTTCCGGCAGCTCAGGCACTTCATTCGTCACGAGCTGCCAGTCGAGCTCTAGCTCGGCCGACTGCACGAACTCTTGGGCTTGCCACTCTAGCGCAGCCCAAAGACCTTGGTGGTCTAAAATGCTGGGGCGCAGGTCAGTGATGATCCGGCCAACGTTATCCACAGCATTTTCAATCAGTCGACTCATACTCTGGCACTTGCAGCGCATGCGTTCTCTCATGTCGGTGGCTACATCGGGAGATTGCTGTGTCTGCTCAAACAAACGTTTGTCCATCCAGTTCACATCCATTTTGAGTGCAACCAGAAGACTGCCGAGTTCGTCGTGCACCTCTCGTGCGATACGCGTACGCTCTTCCTCACGCACTTTGTCAAACCAGGCAGCCAACTCGCGCACTCGTTGCAATGCCGTTTCCAGCGCAAGTGTGCGCTCACGTACGCTTTCCTCCAGTCCATTCTTTGCGCGCTGAAGCGCCTCTGCTGAGAGGCGACGCGCGGTGATATCTACAAAGGTGACGACCGCACCTAAAACTTGACCGGCTTCCATGATCGGGTGGCTGGAGTACTCCACGGGAAAAGCAGTGCCGTCACGGCGCCAGAATACCTCGCTGTCAATGCGACAAGGCAGACCTCTACGGAAAGCATTGAAGATGGGACACTCTTCTTCAGGATAGGTTAAACCATTGGTGCGTGAGTGGTGTGTCAGGTCGTGCATATTACGTCCACGCACCTCATCGGGCTCATAACCGATGAGATCCGCACCAGCGGGGTTAATGAACACGCATAATCCGTTCAGATCAACGCCATAAATGCCCTCGCCTGTAGAAGCCAGTAGCAGCGCCAACGGATCACGCCATGCCTCATTGGTTACTAGCGCCGGGCGCGCGTACAGGTTCAGAGCATCGATCATACTTCGCAAAAGCAATATATATGCCAGAATCTCAGCCTGTATAGATCGCGCTGGAATTTAGAACGCGCGTCAAGTTTAGGCAATGGTGCAGGCAGGCGCGGTTGAAGTCGCCGCGGCCGCCATCATGTTATAGCGACATGGGATTTGATAATGATTATGGCGGAATAGGCTGAAAAAGAGTTATTTTTGGCTTTAGGCCTAGTATTTATTGCCTTAGATGCTATATATTTTGTAAGGTTGTCTGCGGGTGCATTGTTTTGGTGTCGCCTTGGCATCATGACTAGGGTATAACCGAATGCACAAAGGGCGGATCGCACACTAGAATTCGTTAACTTTTCGTTGCAACCATTTTTAAGACCCCCTAATTTTGGATCAAGCAATGAAAAAACCGAAAAAACACTTCCTGAATTGACATTGAAACTTTAGTTTTCTGGAGAACCATTTGCCAGTTGATGCTATTCTCGAAACACGCGGTCTGACCAAGGAGTTCAAAGGGTTTGTCGCCGTCAACCAAATTGATCTTCAAGTCCAGCGCGGCCACATTCATGCGCTGATTGGGCCCAATGGGGCGGGGAAAACGACGTTTTTCAACCTGCTGACCAAATTCCTGACGCCCACCCAAGGCAGCATCGTCTTCAACGGTGTTGATATTACCCACGAAAAGCCAGCGCAAACCGCGCGGCGTGGCGTTGTTCGGTCGTTCCAGATATCAGCTGTTTTCCCGCACATGACGGTGCTTGAAAATGTGCGCGCCGCGCTGCAGCGCAACCTGGGAACCTCGTTTCACTTCTGGAAGGCGGAGGACACGCTCTTTCACCTGCATGAGCGTGCGCATCTATTGCTGGCAGAAGTCGATT
>JAYWCQ010000130.1:0-5780 GCA_043780435.1 Polaromonas sp. | reverse complement strand
CGTGGATGCGCGGCGCTTGGATCGGGATGGGATGCAAGGCGGTTTTTGCAGCAAATATCGAGATATTTGCAAGAAAACCAACGCCGCAGACCGCCCGAGTCAAGTGATCGCGCGCCACGATGAATAGATCTGCGCTTCCCTAGGAAAGCGCCGAGGCACGCACAGGCATCAGTGGCTCCGCCTTGGTGGCAGAAAGCCTCGGGCAGCGCATCTTTTTCACTTTCCACGTTGCTATTGAAAACATAGCTGCTTGCGCACGCGTTTATTGGGCTGGTGAGTGAAATTGTCTACAAGATTGCCGATCTTTGTCGCAAAGTCGTTCGACCGATTCACGGGGCGTTCCGGGTTGCGTCGATGGCGGGTATGCAGTGCTACCAGACGGACTTCAGTACCCAATTTCTGGCAGCCCAGCAAACAGGCGTTTTTTGTTGCCGGGCATCTACTACCGATCAAATTTCGGTTTGCTCGGCCATCTCCAACGCATCATCCACTTCAATGCCAAGGTAGCGCACAGTGCTATCCAGCTGGGTATGGCCAAGAAGGAGTTGCACGGCCTGATGATTTTTTGTCCGCCAGTAAATCAAGGATGCCTTCGTTCGCCCGCATTGAATGCGTCCCGTATTCGGAGGAATTAAGCCCAATCTCTGAGGCCCAAGAATCAACAATGCGGGCGTTTCGTTGTGTCCGTGAAAATTAGACCACTGCAATTTGCGCGAGCTATACATTTACTCAGGAGTGAGTCAGAATAAAACGTCTGCACCAATGACACGCGTTCAATCGCGACACTCAAACCTAGGCTGGGTAATGCGTTGCGCGTGCAGGTTGCAACCCCTCGCTTCCAGGAGGTCATATGCTTTGCGGTGCACACAACTATAAATACGACTTTCTCATTGGAAAGTGTCCGTATTGCGAGGCCGAGAGCCGGGCGAGCGCTGCGCATGAATTGGCTGAGGAGGCAGGCCGTCAGCGCGCCGATAAATTGGACTTGGACCGCGCCGCAGTTGAGCAAAGCCAGCGCCAGCACGAAGAAATGCAGGACGCGCTGGAAAGACAGCACGAATCAATGATTGAGTTGGAGGAGCAAAGACTCAGTCGTTTAGAAGAAATGGAGGAGCAAAGGCAGCGCAATCACGAAGAAAACCTAGAGCGTGCGCGCCTTGCGAAAATTGAGCATGAAGTCGAGGTCCTTTGCCGTTCGTCACAAAGGAAGCTCGCAGCTGGCCGGGCCAGTGAAGCGCAGGAAGATGCAGAGCGTGCACTCGATCAGGATCCAAGCAGCGAAAGCGCACTCAGCTATGCTTACTTCGCAGCCAAGAGCGCGAATCGTGATGCCGCAGTGTTGGCCCACTACCTTGAGCGGTGGGTCACGCACTATGTTTCGAGGACTCAAGGTCGATATCAAACTGACTCGAGCACATCGGATCTCTTGATCGTTGAGGCCGCTGCCCAATCGGCCCCAGTGGCGGATCGTCTGGTCAGAACGCTCGTTGACGCATACCGAAGTGCACCAGCGAATCTGCGCGATGCCGTGGCCAAGATTGGCCGGCCAGAACTTCTGGACGCATGGCTCGATGTACGCTTGAAGCGCTGTTTGTGTTTGCTGGAAAGGCCTGGCTTTCCGATTGAGTCGCTGCTCGACGCGATTGCTGCGCTCACCGACGGTCCGGCTCAAATATCGGTATTGGCAGAGCATCTCGTGGAGTCTGTGGGAGTTCACACGTTAGTTGCCGAGTGGCTCAACGCCAAAGGGCACGCCAAGGACGCCGCTACATACGTCCGCAGTTGTGTGAATGGACCAAACGCACATGCCAAATTCGACAAGACTTTTTCCGAGTGGCTTATCGCCAACGGATATTTAAGTGATGCCAGCAACTATCTTTATGGCCAAGCTGCCGGATGCGACGCGGCGACACGGGTTAACACGTTAGTTCCACTTGGCATCGAGACCTCCCGACGGATGAACGCACCGACTGGTGATTGGATCTCGATGCTGAACACGGATCTGGCGACGCTGCCGATTGCAAAACTCTCTGCCGCGCCTTTCCAATCTAGCCTCCTGTCAAGTGCGACGAAGGGAGATGTGACTGCCGCGATGATTGGCCACTTGATGCATGTCATCAGCGGTCCAGAGGCCTACCGATTTGGTGCTGGCCTTGCGAAGGCGACAGCGGGAATCGATTCGGTATTCAGTATCCGGCGCGGAAAGTTCGTGGAACGCCCGCTATTGAACTTGCAGGTGATGCTAATTGGGACCGGCGTTGGCTTGACGGTTTGGCTCCTTCCAGGAGGTAATTTTTCCACTGGCATTACGGCGGGGCTTATTGCTGCCGCAATTGCGTGGTTTCTTAAGACTATTTATCGGTATAGCACTTCTGAAATTACTGCCTCGATAATTGGCAAGTACTGCTTCGAATACTGTGCCGTGCTGGAGAGATTTGGGGTCGACAAACGACAAATGTCCGCAGTAACCACAAAGGCTCCAAACCCCAATCCTTTTGCAAGTTATGCCACAGTGCTGGGTTTTATTGCCATATTTACGGCGTTTTCGGGTGCAGAGAATTTTTACAGCAGTAACCGTTTGACGAGTGCAAAACAGGCCATGCTAGCTGGTCGTACTGCTAGTGGCGAGTGGATTCAGGATTGGACCCTAAATGCCAATGGCAACAAATTGATCGCGAGATTATACGAAGAGGGAGAGGGAAGTCTAATATTGCGAGGCTTCGATACATCGTGGAGCGGGCGAGTTTCTGAGGATCCTCGTTGGACAGTGCAACTAACGGGATGTAGTACGACCAAACTTTCTGTATCCTGTGCTGCAAAGTATTCAATATTGGATCGTCAGGAGTTTCAAAATATTCCAGGGCGATTTGATTTAGACTTGACGAAACGTGCCGGTCATATATCGGCGAAGGCACCCAATCAGCCCGTTTATACGATGGTTGTTCACGGGACCCCTTCGTCCCTTAGCGGCGCCCCAAGGGTGTTGCTGCAGCGCGTGGGCAGCGTTGATGTACCAACAAAGGCACCTTCCACCGCTGGCGTATTGGGCACTACTCCGCCAGTGTCTGGGTCAGAGGCATCGCTGCCGACTGAAGCAGAGCAAGTTCGGAAACAACTCGAGTCGAAGCTGCGAGCCGAAGAGGCGGCTGCGAGGAAACTAGATGAGCAGGAAATGATCAACCAAAGGAAAGTGAAACAGGCGGCTGAATCTCAGCGACGAGCAGAATGGGAAGTTGAGGCGCGAAGCCGATACGATGCGGCGCTGGCACAGGCCAAAGCAGTATTTACGCAGGTGCTCGCGGACGCCAGGAGCACCCATCAGCAAGCCAACTCGTCGGCACAGTTGGAATCTCGGCAAGCGCTTGCTGAGGCGCAAATGAACAATCGGGTCGCGCAGTCGGCAGTACAAACCAAGTATCAGCTTGCGCAGCAGATTGCGCAAAAGGTGCCTGCCATCCAAGCTACGGCACAGGCTGTCTATCAGCAAGAACAGACAGCAGCACATTCAAATTACCAGCGGGTACAGAACTTGATACATGCCAAACGGCAACGAGCGGAATCGGAAGCAGGAGCGGTCTACCAGAAAGCGCAGGCCGACGCGCATTTGACATTGAAGCTCGCGCAGGCCGAAGCACAGAAGCAATATCAAATCGAACGCGAGAACGGGCCGGTGCAAATCAGCAAAGCACCGGCAGCTGTCGCAGCTCCGATACCCGCGCCTGAATCAGCGGCATCCGCGAGCCCACAAATGGGACAAGATTACCAAACTAACTGTAAGCTTTGGAAGCCTAATTTAGTGCCTGGGGAAAGCGTGTCTTGGTCGGGCGCATGTATAGATGGGTATGCGAGCGGCAATGGAATAGCACGTTGGAGCAATGGCGGGGTCGAATCGCTCGTATACAAAGGCGTATTCCGCTCTGGTGTCTTGCAGGGGAGCGGGGTGATGATTGCCGCAGGAGGAGACCGCTATGAAGGAGACTATAGGGATGGAAAGCGTGATGGTAAGGGTGTCTATTCAACAAGCGCAGGCCAGCGGTATGCGGGAGAATTCCGTGAGAACAAGAAGCATGGTGCGGGGATCGTTACGGACGCCAACGGTGTGAGCGTTCAGGTCAACTTTCGTGATGGGCAACAAGTTCATTAGCTACCTGTGCGGCGGATGCAGACTCATGAATTGGTCGCTGCAAAGTCCTGTATTGCTCCCGCTAATCATAGAACGCGGGTCTAAAGCCAGATATCGGCGAATAGATCATCGGATTGCTGATCTGGTCCACCCGGAAGCCGCATGTCGCGAAGAACTGCAACTGGCCCGAGTGCGGGTGCAGCAATCATTGAAATCGGCGTCACATTGCTGACATCCAACCCGCTGATGTCCACGTGGGGTATGGTGGCGAGCAGCTTGAATAGCCCTGTGTCAGCAGCCAGTCTTAAACAACCCTTTGTTCACGGATGCTCAACCGCAGGAACCAACAGGTCGCTTTGCGATAGGGTGGGGCATCACACAGCGCATCAAGTCGCTATGATTTAAATAGCTGCTTACGCACGTTCTTCCTGGGCTGGAGGCCTGTAACACTCTTGTTTGATGGCTGGAAGTCAGACTGCGCAAGATCATCAAGACGCGGGGCACTCGCCCAGTGGCTATGCAGCGTTCAAACTGATTTAGCTCGCACTTCGAAACATTACGCTGAACAGGCCACGGGAACGCAAGGCTTCCAGGCCGCGATTAATCTTCAGTCGCAGACCCTGCCGCCTGCGGGCGGCGCGGCACCGGGCTTCCACCTCGCCCCAGCGCGCAAGCACCGTCTGCTTTAACGGGCTCGAGGACAGGTCGCTTACATTGCAATTAGCAAGTGAGGCCGCGCATATGGCCCCAACTCAAGCAAGCCAGCCTCCACAATTTCCGGGGCGATTCACTGGCGTGAAAACAGCTCACGTGCTCCGTTGCGAGCGCGGCATGTCGTGTGGCAAGGGTGGCGGTTCAACTGGATGTTGTCTGACAGTTTTGCAGTCTCTTTGACCACGCGAATGGCGTGGTGTGGGATGCACAAAGGTATTTTGGTGGGCATCACGCTCAGCTACGCATTAACTTTCCCAAGGAGTACACATGAACTCAATTACCACTCCGCCGGCAGGCGTAAAACCTGTTGACCCAGATCTTGCCGGGCAGGCAGTTCCTGGACATGGCGTTCCGTCCCAGGATCCGAACCTGGCAGCGCAGGTTGGCCTCAATCCCGAGGAAGCCGAGCGGGAGTCGAAGTCTGTTCTGGTTGGGGGCGGGCTGGTGGCAGGTACGGCTGCGGGTGCAGCCATTGGCGCGGCGGTTGCAGGTCCGGTCGGTATATTGGTCGGCGGCACGCTTGGGGCTGTTGCCGGCGCCATCAGCGGCGGCGCCGCAGGCAAGGTAATCAATTCTGAAAGCACGACCAGTGCTGACGACGCGCCTAAGGCTGCCGAAGACACCCATCGCGGCATACCGCCACGCTGACGCGCCTTGTAACCGAGAAGGCCGGAATTACCCATTCGACCGGGTAAGTGGCTTGCGTGAGCGGGCTCTTCCATAAGCGTGATGCTTTGAAGACGACTTCGCTCGTTATACTACCTAAAAATTAAAGGTAGTATAAATGACGCTTTACCAGGAATTTTCCGCAGCTGCGCAGGCCGCTTTTGCGGGCGTGGATGATGCCGCGCGCCAGGCTGACCTGACGCGCAGTGTTGCCGATCTGCCCGGCGGTTTTGCCAAAAAAACTGTCTCAGGCCGGGCGTACTGGTACTACCAGGTC
>JAYWCQ010000129.1:0-18953 GCA_043780435.1 Polaromonas sp. | reverse complement strand
ATTTCAGCCATCGCTGTGTTGGTACCCGCCAAGCGGGCATAGACCTGACCCGAATTCAACATCGGGCGAAAAATACGTACTGGCATATCAATACTCCTAGAAAATTGTTAAAAAAATTAGTCTTTTCGGTTTCTGGTGTAGCTAACTTCCCAGTTGGACACCACCAAAGCACCGTCAATGTCGAGGTTTTCGACTTCAAACGTCACGTTGTTTTCTTTGTACTCAAGCGACTGCACCACAAAGCGCAGTGCGGGAAAACACGCATGGACAGCCTTCACTACCGCAACGTGCAGCAAGTCCACATCGTCGTCCGCACCCTGCACCCGCGACACACACGCCACGCTGAAGTTAAAGATCCGCTTTTCAGTGAAGCCCGATTTCAGCGTGCCGGTTTGCGACTGCAGTGCGTCCGATTGCTCTTTGATGACCAGCACCCGCGGCCCAACAGCAAGACTTGACGGCTCACGCGGGTTCACAACGATGGGCAACTGAAACAAATCTGGCGCATCCCGCAAAGCCGTTTTCACAGCCTCACGGATGAGCCAACGGGCGCTATGGCCTTGGGTGGCGGGGTTAGGGTTGATCATGTGGTGCCCTTGCGGCTCAACAGCACAACACTGTCTTTGCCATCGTTCACGCGCTTAGGCTCAGAGCGCACGGTGTAGCTGTCTGCACCCATTCCGGCACCATCCAAGAGAACATCACCTTTGACAAGCGACACCACCCCGGTTTGGTACATGAGCTGGTACTGCGCACTGATGGAAAAACCTTGCATCATGTCCTCGTCCGCAACCGAGAAAATGGCTTTGAAAGCCACCCGCTCAGCCGTGGCAGACCACTTCACGAATTCACGCGCGAAGTCGTCGCTGTAGAACACGCCAAATTCGTCGTCGCCTAGTGCCATGGGTTGGATGGTTTAGGCTGCAGGCGCTTCAGGGGCGTCAGTGGCGGCTTCTGGCGCTGCAGTTTCCGTCACCTCTTTGGCTTTTTTGGCATGCTTGCCACCCGCTTCAGCCGCGCCCAGTTTGATGAGCCAATCGGCGTCAGCCTCGTTAACAGTGAATGAATCACCCTCCGTGTAGTCTTCGCCGTCATGCTTGATGTTTGAAAGTGCCGTGATTTTTGGCATGGTTCACCTCGTATAGATATAAAAAAAGCACCCGAAGGTGCTGTGAAAATTGACCGTTAAACGTTTTTTAGACGATTAAGGGGCAACTGCGTTTTGGATCAAGTAGCCGCCGTTGGCACCCACCAGGTACGGGGCGCGGGCGTCGGTGTAGGGCACGATCCAGCTGTTGCGGTTGCGGTCGTCGTAGCCTTCTTCGGCCATGGGGCGGCCTGTGAGCTGGTAGGTGTAGCCGTAGGACTGGCTGCCCATTTCTTGCATCGACTTGGGCGCAACGTAGGCCAAGATGGCGTCGTTACCCCAAACGTCTGCAAAACCAGTAGGGCCGTTGTAGATGGCCGCGCCTTCAACAATGGTTTGAATTTCAAACAAAGCCTGCAACTGGGCGATGGTGACGGGTGTTTTGTCGGTCGCATTGCCCAACTTGCCCAACACCGAAGGGTGAACACGCAAGGCGCTCAACACCGTGGGGCCCAGCTCCAACACGTTCGGGCGCTTGCCGATTTTCTTGCGGATGGCTTCTTTGGCCGCCTCAATCACGACAAACGGATTTGACGCGGCATTGGTCCACAAGTCAGTGCCCGACAGTGTGGTTTTGTTGGCAGCGGCGTAGTTGGCCAAGTTGCGCGCCAAGGCGGCGGCTTCGTTTTCACGCTCAAGCGCCATCAGGTCTTGCACTTTGCGCACATACATTGAAATCAAGTCCAAGCCCGGCACAGCGGCAGCCTCTTCCTGGATTTCCATCGGTACAACCGCTTCCAGGCGGAAGTCAGCCAGCGAGAACTTGTCGCTGCCATACGCGAATTGCACGCGCTTGGTGGAAGCGCCAGGGGCGCGTTTGCTTTCGATGATGTCAAACTGCTCTTTGCCGAACACCATGATGGTGCCGGCACGCTGGCCCACGGGAACAAGTGGAAACAACGCGTTGGCCACGGCAGCTTCAGGGCTTTCGTAGCCACGCGCCACGGCGGTGACTAAAGGATCAACTACGCGGGCTTGGGAGGGGGTCATTTGAGGCATTTGTAATACTCCAGTAATTAAAAAGATTGAGGGGTTTGGGTGTGTGGTTGCGGTGGCTTAGTTGCCAGCGCCCACAGCCAAGAAGACTTCGACGATGACGCCAGCGCCAGCGGCAGCCTGCATAGAGCGGCCAACAGCTTTGTTGGCGGTAACCCAAGCGACCACACGGCCTGTAGCGTCAACCATCAAGGGCACGTCTTTGGCAAAGGCAGCGCCGGATTCGGCTTCACCCGTGCCGGTAACATCCACAGGCACCAGGTCGCCCGCAGCGGCAGCGCTAGAGCGCGTGACGCCAATGGCAGAAGCGCCAGCCGCAGGGTAGGCACCGGCCTGGGTGACAAAGCGGCAAGAAGCCAAAGCGCCAACGGCGGCGATCGTGAGGGTTAGGCTAGAAATGTTCATAGGTATTTCCTGAAAATGAAGGGTGGATGTTTAAACAGCGAAACCAAGCGCTTTGCAGGCGTCAATCACGCTCATGCTGTGCTGCTTGGCATAGGCGGTGGCTTCAATAGCCATTTCTGCCTTTGTTTTGCCAGCATCAGACGGTGCGGCCGCGTGCGGCAAAGTCTTTGGTGCATCTTTGTCATGCGCCGCAGCAGCTGCTGTGAGTGACGCGCGGTGCGCTGCGTTGACGGCCAAGGCCGCCTCTGCAGGGGTGGTTTTGCCATCAAAAGCAAGTGTTTCCACCAGTTTTTCATGACCGGGCAATGCGGTTGCGCGCACGCCAGAGATGCGCGCCGCTTCTGCGGTAGCGCCGGCAGTGGTTGCGGCAGCGACAGCGGCAGCATTTTCAGTTTCAATGTGAGTAAACAACGTGGGGTGTTGCTCCTTCAAGTCTTTCATATCCATAACGGATCCTTTTGAGTTAATAACGGGAGTGAGCAACACCGGCTCGGTTGATGTAACAGCAGCTTGCGCCGCTGTGGTTGCCGCAGCCTGCACACCGGCAGACTTTGGCGATGGACTGCCCACTGCAAACTGAGCCTTGCGGCGGTTTGCAAACTGGGCAGGATTGGTTGCCAGCTGCTCGACCATGGCGTCAACGGTGCTGAAACCGTCAACCAGACCACGATCAATCGCCTGCTGGCCGATGAACACACGGCCATCGGCCATGTGCGCTAAAACTTGTTCGATGCTGGCTTTGCGGTTGTCCGCCACAACACCCACAAACACCTCATACAGGTGATCTACCTGGCTTTGCATGTAGGCCAGGCCCTGTTTATCGAGCGGCTTGTCGCCACTGACGGCGCGCTTGTAGCGGCCAGCAGTCACCTCGGTCACCTGGCCTGCGCTGGGCTCGTAGCTGTGGCGGGCCACGACGCCGATGCTGCCCACGTTGACCGTGGGACCGGTAATATAGATGGCATTGGCAGATGAGCCAATCCAGTAGGCGGCGCTGGCCAGGGTGGCATCAGTCACCGCCACAATTGGTTTGATGGCGGCTGCCTCACGGATGACGGCAGCCAGTTCGGGTGTGCCAAACACAGAGCCGCCGGGTGAGTCAATCGCCAGAATGATGGACTTGACGCGACTGTCTGCCATGGCGCTTTGCACTTGGGTGGTGAGCATCTGGGTGGATGCGCCGCCGCTGATCTGCATAAATAGGTTGGCTTTGGGAGCCAGCACTCCCTCAATCGGCAACACCGCCACACCGCCATCCTGGATGGCATACTTTTGCTGTTCGTTGGCCAGGGGCCGCCCCATGCGCGCCTCAATGGCGGCAATGTCGATCTTTTCACCGCGCA
This sequence comes from Polaromonas sp., assembly GCA_043780435.1. Classification (GTDB taxonomy): domain Bacteria; phylum Pseudomonadota; class Gammaproteobacteria; order Burkholderiales; family Burkholderiaceae_C; genus Aalborgiella. The sequence continues at coordinate 15,062 of JAYWCQ010000129.1, read as the reverse complement.
TGTGCGTGGCGTAGATGGCTTGCATCTCAATCAGCTTGGCGGGCTCGATGGCCCAGGCTGAGGTTAGGAGTTCGAGTAATTTCATTGTATTTGTTCCGTTTTATTGGGCTCGGCTGCCGGCTTAACGCCACTTTGCGGTGCAGCCGCGCCCGCTTTGGGCACGGGCAGCATGTCGGCCTCTAAAAGCTGTTCATGCTCGCGGCGCATTTGCGGGAAGTCGGCGGTGAAGTCGGTACCGAACAACTCCCACACCGCCCGCTCGCGCGTCATCAACCGCGCGTCAATGGCTGATGTGTAGGCGGCGACTTCGTCTTTGGGGTTGATGCTGCCCATGCTGTCGCCATGCCAAGCGGCGCGGGTATAAGCCCAACGCATGAGAGGGTCGGTGAAAAACCCGGGAGCAGCAATACGGCCAGACGCGACCGCCTCGGATAACCATGTTTCATAGACGGGCTGACAAAATGAGCGCGCCAACCAGGTGCGCACGTTGCGGAAATACACCCAGGCGTCCAACAACGCGGCTTTTGATGCGGAATAGCTGGCGTTGAACTGCTTGGACAGCAGCTCTTGCGGAATACCCAACGCCATGCCGACTTCGCGCAGCATGGAGGTGATGAAGGCGTCCAAATTTGGATTGGGGCGAGCGGGGTTGGCGATGTTGATTTTTTCACCAGGTGCCAAGCCGACAATTGCACCCTGACCAAGTGCAATATCATCATCAGGCGACTTTTCAACCGTTGCGGGCTTTCCATCAAATATAGGGGCAGGATCACCAGCGGGTGTACCCTCAATAAACACCGTAAAAAACGCACTGATGACGGCGGCTTCGACCTCGGCATCGCTCAAACGCTTGAGCTGCTTGATGAGGTTGGTGATGGGTGCCAAGTACGGCACGCCGCGCGGCTGGTCGGGGCGCAGTTTGCGCAGGTGGTGCAAGATGCGACGGCGACCACTGGCTCCTACAAACTCAACAAACTGGCCTTTGTACACATTGCCATTGGTCAAAGCCTGGTAGCTTGCGCCGGGGTGCTGGTCATAGACAAAGCAGGCGGTCGGGCGACCATTGCCGTCAAACTTGATGCCGCCAGACACCCCACCCGCACCGTCGGTCTTGCCAAACTCATTGCCGACACGGTCAGCCTCTATAACCTGTAGTCTAAGTTTGTAAGGTTGTGATGATGTGGGTTGACCGTTTGGCAAATTGGTAAAAACATCGCCGCTTTCCAGCGTGCTGCGCAGCACCAGGGCTTGCTGTTCGTAAAAATTCAAGGTATTGCAAATGTCGGACTCAGCACTGTCGCTCCACAAGCTGAATTCGGCTTGCGTGGTTTTTTTCCACGCGGCGGCTTGCGCCTCTGTCCAACCCAGAATATCGCGATCGGGCTGGCAGCTCAACGCCAAACCAGTGCCGACCACGCGGTCTACATTGGTGTTGATCGCGCCCACCGCAATCGGGCTGGTGCGGGCCAGCTCACGGCTTTGGCCGCGCTGGGTGGGTAAAAAGCGCAAAGTGTCTGACTTGGCATCAGCCGCACGCGCAAACCAGCGTCGACCCGCTGACGGTGACCCGCCTGAGCTGGAGTCGCCAGAATCCATAGACACCGAAACACCAGTTTCGCGTAAATCACCCAAGGCAGAGGCTGCACCATCAAGCGCTTGCAACTGCAAACGCGCCTTGGCACGATCCGCTGCCCACACTGGTGCCAAAGCCTTCCAAGCGTGGTCAATAAAATTAGATGATGCCATTTTTTAAATATGTTTTATTTTCAGCAAGTGCGGAAATAGCGCACCCGGCGCACGCCAGCCGCAGCCGCTTGCAAAGGCGCGATTTGTGCCTCCAAAATGTCGATTTGCTTGCGGATCTGCTCCAAATCCGCCATCCGGTTGCGCCGCGCATGGCCGGCGCTGCCGATTTGGTACTCCTGCGACTTCAAAACCTTGCTCTCAGCCGCGCGGTATTCGTCACGCCGAACGATCAGTTCTGCCAATGTGCTCATGCTGAACGCCCTAAAATTGCCGCTGCAGCGGTGTTGAACTCGTTTTTGAAGTTGTCTTCAGCGGTTTTTTGGACAACGGCGGTGAAGTCGAGGCGCTGGCGGTAGACCGGTGCTTTGCTGGTGAAGTGGAATAGCTTTTTCAAACTGCCACCGTCGCGCTGAAAAATGCCGCGCGACTTGCCTGTTGATTTGACAAACACACCACCACCAAACGCACCGCGCTTGTCAATGACCTTCTTGCCCTTGGCGTTGATCTTGTAAGTGGTCTTGCCACCACTGCCACCCAGCGCCGCCATCAAACTCTTGGTGGCGGGGCCGCTGACGTTGCCGTAGGCGTCCAGTTTGGCGTCACTCGTTGGAATAGCATGCTCACCCGCGCCCAAAAATCCGCTGTAGCGCAACCAGGTCTCGAAGCCTTTGTTCTTCCGGCCACCACCGGCAACTTCAGGAAACAGGAAATTCTCAGGCACCACCCCGCGCCCCGCCGTGTTTTTCACCATCACCCGCGCGCTGAGCGTGTCTTTGTTCGCCGCCACCACAAACAGGCTGTTGATGGCGTAGGGTGTCGGGTTGCTGAAGACACGGCGCATCTCATTTGGCAAATCCACCTTCTGCGCCCGCTGCGCACAGCGCGTCAGCGCCACAGCAGCCGCATAAGGAATCACCCGCGCAGGAATCCCCCGCACCTCTGCAATCATCTGGGCGATAGAGCCCGAACTGCGGATGGTGAACATGGGGGGTATTTGTGGTTTTTAAGAGATTTTTTGCACCAACAAAAAAGCCCAGCTGCTGGGTAGCAAACTGGGCTTTTTTGTCGAGTTTTGGAAGTTTGTTTTCGCTTACGTAATTTCAGGACTTACATAAACATGGGTGAAATATAGCCGATGTGTCTCATGATTTCTAGCACTAAGATGTCCCGGATTTTGGAGACATCTTATTTCTTGACGCGATTAACTTAATGTGCTAAAGCGCAGTTAACACATTAACCCGCTCAATCCTCCTGCAAATCCAGCGGCGCAGCCAACCCAAGCGGCCGACTGGTTTGGAACTGGGCTATCTCGCGGCTGGCGGCGTAGACGCGGCGGGTGAAGCTGTCGATCAAGCGGTACCAGTGGCTGCGGCTGACGCCTAGTTTGGCGGCGTGGACTTTGATGTTGCGGTTTGCCTGGTGCAGGTAGTGGTATTCAAACGCGAAGCGGTCCAGCGCTTGCGGCTGGCTGATGATGGCCAGGTGAAACGCGGCCAGCTCGGCACCACAGGCCGCGTCTGGCCCACCGGGTATACCGCGCTTGCTGGAGCCGCTGATTTTGCCCAAAATCGTACCCGCCACAGGCGCGGGGCCGTAGTAGCGGCGGGTATGGCACCACATGACCCATTGGTCACACAGTGCCTTCAAGCGGGTGTTTTCGGCTTTATTGTCGCCACCACCCAAAATGTGATCGTCATTCTCTTCTTCATCTGTGCGCAGCTTGGCAGCGTGGGCGAAGCGGGTGATTTGGTGGCGTTTGTCTGCGCTTAATGGCTGTGCGCCATCAATGTTGACTAAAGGGTATCGTTCAGCGACTGTCATGCGTTGATTCCTCGGCTATAAGTTCGTCGCACCGTGCCACGCGCTGGGATGGCGGGTGGGGCGGGTGAAACGGGTGGTAGCGCTGGAGGAGGGACAGCGGCTGGCGGTGTGGAAGTGGTTATTGTAATGGGGTTTTGCGGCGTTTGCATACTATTATTTTGATAGCTGCTCAGGCTTGCATCTTGCCGGCTAGCGTCTGTTTTTACCTCTGATTCCGCTTTGTCCGTAATAGGCGTGGGCAGATTCGACAATGGCGCGCTGAAAAGGTCTTCACTGCGGCCTTTCGGGATCAACTTATCCCGCAGGCGCTGCCAGTCCAGGGCGCTCCATTTGTGCAAACCCAACTTGAAAGCAATCGTGGTGTTGTAAACCGTGATGTCCAATGCTTCATTTCTGACGTGATCTGGCTTATGCCACGCCTCAACCACTTGGCCGCCACGCATTTTCTTTATTCTTCGCTCAGACAACAACTGCTCAAACCACTCATCACTTAATTTTTTATGGAAGTGAAATGCGCGCGGGCCGGCTGGTAGCTCGATACTGTTAAAAATCCAGTCTTTGGCCACATCGGTGCCTACCATCCATAATTCAGCACCTTCTGGAGAGTGTTTACCACCCCACTCAATATCCTGCTTGCTGGGCTTGGTACTGATGATGGGGCGATTGGGCTTGCTGTGCCCTTTTAAAATCACGCAACCACTGGCGCGGCGGTCGCTGCCGTAGTTGTACACGTCTTGGGTGTTTGAACCACCCGAGTCGATGCCCCAGGCGCTGATGGGTATCAATACCCCACTGGCGTGCTGGAAGGGGGTGCGGCGAATCTCATCAAGACGCATCCACACACTGCCAACCTCATCGGGCGGGCGGGTAGGACTGCCATCCAAAACAATATGATCCATCACCCAATGCTCAGTGCCAGGACCCCACGCCTCGATCTGTACCTCCAAACGATCAGGCTGTGTGTCTACAGCCATGGTGACGACCAGCGCAGGGTCGGGAATTGTGCGCGGCGGGTAGTCTTCGGCACGGGCTTTAAGCGCATCCACCGTGGTGACTCCGCGTGTGTTGTCATACACCAGCGCCAGCCGGGTGTTGTAGAAAGCCTGCATTTTGGTCTGGTCGCCATGGCGCAGCGCGTCTTCGGCGGCTTCATGCAGGCGGGCAAGCTCTAGCCAGCTGGTCCACCCCATGGGGGCATACAGCTGGCTGAGGGTGAAGCTGATCGTGCCGTCGCGGCTGGTCGACGTCGCGCGCCAGCGGCCTTTGGCGAGCATGGCGGTTTTTTCGTATTCGTCGATCAACGCGCCGCAATCGGGGCACATCATCTTCGCCCAAGTCAAATCGTCGTCCACCCGCAGGTTTTCAAAGTTCAGCACGTGCTCATGGCCGCAGTGTGGGCATGGCACGAAGTAATAGCGCTGGTCGCCGCGCTCGAACAGCTCCAAAATCTTGCTGATGCCGCGCGGCTTTTTCGGGCTGCTGGAGTAGTACCACTTGCGGTTGCGCCCGTAGGTGGAGCCGCGATTCTCAAAAATCTCAATCGGGTCGCCCTGCCCCTGCAAATCGGTATCCCAGTCGTCGATTTCGTCGCCATAGCCATACCGCGCCGGAATTTCAGCCAGATTCGCCGCGCTGCCAGCGGTGGCGATGTGCAGCGTGCCGCCCTTGAATTCTTTGGTGCTGTCGGTGTTTTTGCCGTCGCGGGTGCGCGGGCGGGCAAACAAGTCGGTGACTTTGGTGGTCGCCTTCAGTGTTTTGTTGATACGCGCACTAAGACGCGAAGCCAAATCGCCCGATGGCATCAACGCCAAAATGTTCGCCGGCGCAGCGTCCACCAACGCCATCAGCCAGTTCATGGCGGTTTGCGTTTTCAACATCTGCGACGCGGCCATGACGACAACGCGGTTGCAGGGGTGCGCCGGGCTCAGGACGTGCATGACCTCACCCGCAAACGGCGTGCGGTCTAGGTTGTACTTGCCCCCCTCCGCATTGCCCTCAGACGGAATCTGCGCATGCTGCACCGCCCACTGATCGACCCACAGCTCAGGGTCAGGCAGCAAGCCCGCGTGGAAGGATTGGCGGTAGGTGGCGTGGCCGTTGGCTAGCATTTAGGCGGTCACATCCTCTTTGCGTACGCAATCCATCAAAACCTGCCGCAAGCCCTCACGCAGCATGCGTTCAATCTCGAAAGCGTCCGTTTGCGAAGCCAGCAGGGGGGAGATTTTGGCGCAGTAGCCCATGACGCCGTCGCGGATCACCCGCGCTTCGGTGTAGGCGGCGCGGTCGACGTCGCTTTTCAACACCGTCAAACCTTCGTCTTTCATGCGATTCAGGCGGGCTTGCGCGGCCAGCTCGCGTTCACGAAAGGAACGGGCGATTTTGAAGTTCTTGTCATGGTCTTCGCCGTAAGCGTCTTCCATGTCGATTTCATCGTCTAGTGGCAAATCAAGCGTGGCCTCTTTTGGGGCAGCAGCCGGCGGCACAAACTCAGGGTCGGCGCGGTTTTTGGCGCGGGACTCGGCGGCGATGATCTGGCCCAGGTCGGACGTGTCGCAAATCTGCTGCTTGACGGTTTCCACGCACCAAGCGCCATCAGGCTCGGGTTTGATGCGGCCTGTTTTTTTGAGCTGCGAGACATAAGCGCCCGTGAACCCGAGCGCCAGGGCGAGCGCTTTTTGATGCGGCACGTAGGTGAGCGCGGCAGCGGCTTCGCCAGCCAGCAAAGCACCATCAAGTTCAGCGGATGAGAGCAGATCAGGCGTCAATTAACCCCCTGCAGGCGATTAAGCTGATTAAGTCCAATAGCACGATTAACATGCTTTGAAAATCCTGCCAGCAATGAAAGCGCGGGGGTCGAATTACCCTCGTGACGCGGGGCCGTGGGAGTACCTACTGGGGGTGCATACAGTATCGGGTAAGCACCTAGCAACGCCCACGCGCGAGCAGTAACGCACAGCACAGCCGCGCGCCTGGTCGCTTGATCTTTAATTGAATAGTTTGATTGACGCTTGCATGATGCAAGCCGACGCGCTGACATGGTGACACCCTCTAACACAAAGGCCAACGGCCACCGCGTCACTGATCAACAGCGAGCACTAGACCATAGACGCGAGTGAGGGACTGCAGCTACATGTTCGCGATTGTATAACACATCATCATTGATAGCACGCGGCCATGTATGCACCCATGCACCACCACGCCCGCATGATGCACCCCAGCTGCAGCGCCTGGACCAATGCACCCCATGCAACCCAGCAACACCCAGGCATGATGCACCACACATAACGCTATACATTAAATAGCTACTAAGGCAACAAACACGCCGGCTAGATGCCAAAATGCACACTAACCGGCTACTTTCACAATCTACATAAGCGCTGTTTTAGACTGCTTTGCCTTGATGGTTTGGTTCAATACCCTGGCAATGCGCCCGGTCAACGTCGCCAAAGCCTCGGTTAAAAGACTTTGCGGCACCATCTCAAGCAAGAAAGCCGCCACATGGTCAGGGTTGCTCGGGCTAAGCACAGCCGCGTCCATCGCAACCGGCTGGATGCACTCTTTGCCCATGTAGTCAAACCCCACCAGCCAGCGCCGATTGATCAGGCTAGGCACAGGGTTTACCAACTGCTCAGCCATCTGGTTGAACGTGCTGATGTAGCGCTCCTTCCACTGCGCCGCCTTGGCACCCGTGAAGCCCATGCACAAAAACGAAAAGCCGTCGCGGGTGATCAGGTACTCGGTGTAGGTTTGACCGTTTTGAGCGTTGACGTAGGGGTGTTCTGAAAAGTTAGAACACCTAAACTCGTCCGAGCAATCCATTTGCTTGATGCGTTGGATGAGATTGCCATGGTGTTTGCCAAAAGTTTCAGCAATATTGCGACTATTGACAGTCGGTTGACCATTGATGATTGCTACACGTACAGACGTGCGTTTTGCGGGTGATTTAGGCATGATGCGCTCCAGTTGGTTCGTTAAAACAACCGTCGCATCTGCTGTCAAACAAAGGCGGCGGCTCAAACGGGTTGACAGACTGGCGAACCGCGGAGCGAAACCAGCAGGAGCTTGCGCCCCTCCCACTTGAGCCGCCAAAACTGGGGCACAAATTGAAAAAGCCGCAAGGCTGTGATGTCGTTGCGGCTTCATGCCGCGGTATCGTTTCAGGCTGTCAAACCCGATCACGCCTTTTTTTGACGTGACGGTGGGATTGTAGCGCAAGCGTTTGGATCCACAAGGGGGCGGGAAACACTGCCTAGAATGACAACGCAGGCCGACCAGCTTTGCATTACCCAAACTAGGAGTGTTTCCCATGAATTCAAAAAAAGTAATCGACACAGACGCAAAACGGCTAAAATTCATTGAATTAGAGGCCGTCAACGTAGAAAAACCAGAAGGCGACATGTTTGCGCTACTCATGACCTTGACTCTAAAAAGCGATTCCAACGAGCCAAACACACCGCCCCCAACCTTTCAAGTCGTTTTTGACCCCGCCGACTGGGCCATTCACCTGCGCTACTTGATGCAGCGCTCAAGTGAGATTTCGGCCAGCCAAACGCCAAGTTCTTCAAATCGTCACTAGTGAGTTTGGACTCCAAAACATAAGGCTTGGAGTTGCTTTCAATAAAAGTGAACGTATCACCTGACTCAATAGCACCCTGTAGCTTCATAAATACCTCTTCAATTTTTTAACAACCGCGCCAATCGCGCCACATCAATCCGCCTAGCCCACACCTTGACAGCCTCATGCGCAGCCGTCGCGCCCTCAGCACCAAAACGCCGATCTAGCAATTTTTGGTAAGCGTCGGTGATGTCACGCGCTTTACGGCTTTCATGGAAAACTTGAAGGTGCGCAAAATGCCGCGCGGCGCAGTGGTTGCAGGCATCATCAAAACTATGTGTTGCAGCATTAACCTCAGCCGCCGCGCATGATTGGCAGGTGAAACTCATAGCGAATAAACCCGTTTTCCGTTTAAGGTTGATGGAACAACCAAGCCAAAACCAACCAAACTGTGTATGACTTGACGGACGCGCCTGTGCGGCCAGCCGGTGATGGTGTAGCACTCACCCAAGGTCAGCGCGCCATGCGCCAGCAGCTGCAGCATGCAATGATCTTGCGTCATGCCGGCACCTTGGCCGCTTGCCAAGCCATGAAGGGTTGACGGATACTCGCATGAAAAACCCGCCCAGCCAGCACGTCATTGTCCAAGTCTTTGCGGCTGTCAATTTCGCAAAGCTCGCGCACAAAAGCGGCTGCATCTTTTGCGTTTTCAATCGGATTAAAAACAATCGGATGCGTGGCAAAATTTACCCACGCCCAAAACGCAGGCAACTCGCACCACTGGCAAGCCAAAATGCACAAAGGGCCGGACTTCATGCTGCCATCCTCAAAGCTTCGGGGTAGCACTGCACCTGAAATGCAGACAGTTTGTCACCCGCTTCATGCCGATCTTTCAAGCGTCGTGCCCACGCTTTGTGGTCATAACCCGAGCCCTGCTGCAACGGCTTTATCGCCGCCAACAATCGCTCGCGCAACGCAGGGTCAGCCACAGGCGCAGGCAAATGCTTCACCTCAGGCAATGGAGCACGCCGGCACAGGTCGGTAAACTCAATCACATTCGGCGCACGTGCTGGCAAATTTTGCAACGCATAAGCGATAACACCAGGTGCATTTTCAAGCCCAGCCAACCGCGCCGACCAATCAGTTTTTATGTCCATCAAATCCTGCCCTGCATAACGGTCAAGAAATGCCGAACCATAGGTCACAGCCAACCTGTTAAAAATCTCTTCAACCCATCGCAATGGCAAGCTCATTTGTGTCCTTTGGTGTGATGTCAATTACGTTTTTATCGCTGGGCTTTGCCCGACCTGTCAACTCTGCAATTCGTGCGGTTTTCAGCTCCAAATCACGCTCGTAAAAACTCTTTTTTGGCGGGTCATGCCGTCGGTCAATCGTTTTTTTATCCGTCAACCACTCCGCTTTAAACCCAATCCACCCCCGAGCGCAACACTCGGACAAAGCGAATTCAAGCGTCACACCGGCTTTGCCAGCCTCTCGCACAATCGCCTCGATCGCCGTTCGCGTGATGGCGGCTTTTTTGCTTTTTCGCAGCGCAGTCCAATCGTCAACCGTTTGTTTTGGCACATCGGACAACAAATCGGCGTAAGCCGATGGCGCTTGCGCTGTATTCTTTGTATTTGTATTCTTCTTCTCTTCTCTTCTCTTCTCTTCTCTAGGTAACGCATTAGTAACGCTGTCTGCGTTACTTTTATCGTTACCCTTAGTGTTTACGCGGTGTCCAGCGGCTCTTTTGGCTGTCGACGCTCGGTCTTTAGCCGTCTTTCCGTTGTGCATTTCAAAGTTCGGCAACGTCAAACCATCGTCAGAAACCTCCAACCAACCCACATCAACCATCGCTTGCGACAATCCAGTAACGCCAATTAATCGATCTAGTAACGCTAAAGTAACGCTCTTAGCGTTACCATCAACGCTATGCAAATCAAACCAACGCCAAACTTTTAAAAGTTTCCCAACTGTTAGGTCTGGGTCTTCCCATCCAAGCGCTATCGTTATCGCAAAGACTTCTGGCTTTTCAGGCGTAGCTGTATCGAATTTGAGCCAACTCATATCACCACGCCATTCTTGTTTGCTTCATCACCACATACACCGCGCCGACGCTATTGCCAGTCACGGTGCATACCCGGTTCACGGGGCGTTCTATCACCCGCTGCGCCGTTACCAGCTCATTCACCCGAGCGGATATCCACGAATCATCAATACGCCGCTCAAACCGCTTCTCTGCCAGCTCACGTATCTCGCGCCGCGTCAGGTCAGCCACACCGGCACGGCATGACAAAGCGACCACCAGGTACACATCGTCCGCACCCTTTTTCAAACCCAGCAACCCCATATTGGCCAACGCCAGAAACGACGCCTCTTTAGTCGAATGCGCCTTCACCTCGGGTGTGGTCGCAGGCAGCACAGGCACCGCAACCACAGGGCGATCAGGAGCCACACCCGCAAATAGGACCGGCGAAGAGATAGCCTCAATCACTGGCCGTGGCAAAGTGGATATCTGCGCTTGACGTTGACGCAACCAAGCCAACTTATCGTCGATGGCTTGGTCGACAGCTTGGGCGGTACTCATGCCGGACCCCCAAGCATCAAACGCTTCAAGGCATTGTTTTCCTCGCGCAGCAAGCGGTTTTCACGTTGCGTCTCGGTCTCCAGCTTTCTAAAGCTCTTGATGTCCCAGCCACGGTCCTGCATCATCCACATGGCTGGGGCGTCATTGCCGCAAATATCCATCAACAGCTGCAGTTTGGGCCACTTGATGCCCTCCTCCCCGTTGTGCCAGCGGCTAAACTGCGACTTATCCACACACATCCGGCCCGACAGCTGCTTATCCAACTCAAAGCCGGCCAACTCAGCACACAATTCGATAGCGCCGCCCAACGTTTTTTTGCGGGCCAGCGAGTCAAAATCCACCTCTACAGGCAGCGATATTTGCGGGGAAATTTGCAGGGTCATAGCATCCTCTCAACAAAGTTGTGAGCTGTTGCGTGGCTCAAACAGGCAAAAAAAAGCACACTTACGGCATGCAACAAAAAACACACATAAGGCGACCAGCTGAGAACCAAAGATTGCAAGTCCCTCAACTCCTTCTTACTCAACTCACAGCCGGTCATAAACTTTTGAAGGGGAAATATGGATATCAGGGTGAGAGCAGCACCATGCGAGAATCGATTTCTCACAACGTCAACCCACACGGGCGCTCTCATGAAAAAATCAACGCTTAACGTCATATACGCGGGTTCTAACGGGTGGTGTGTCCTGCAAAGCAGCGACGGCAGCTGCATAGTCGGCACGGTCATCGGTAGCCATGGGCCAGAATATCTGGATCGCGTCGAGGGTTGCACCGATACCTACGGCGCACAAGATTTTTTGTATCCGGGACAAAGTAAAGAACTGCGGGTGCAAGTTGAATACATCGGTCAAAGTGCCCATCAAGCGCTCCGTCTCGCTCAACGTCTTTGATTCATCACCATCACTCATGATTCACCCCCTCCCCCACATACCCCAGCGCACCACCAGCACACACCACAACCGCCCCAGCCAATTCAGGCCAGTGAATATGCCAATCGCTCGGACGCAGAATTTGCCTTGTCACAAGCTGTTTTGTTTGAATCTCAATCGGGGCGCAGCGGTCAAGCGGAACACCACGAACGCGCCAGTTTCCGAGCGTTTGCTGGCTAATTCCAAGACCAAGCAATGCCCGACGAATTTCTGGCTGATCTATTGGGTTAATTTTTTGCATAACCCCAATACTACACCAAATGTTTAGTTCGTAAACAATTTGTGAAAAAAATGATTAACAATATGAATATGACACCTTGGGAGCGCCTTAATAACGAACTTTTTCGCCGCAAATTAGGCTGGCAATGGGTTGCCAACGGCCTACATTTCGACATTCAACGGGTTCACAACTGGAAATCACGCGGAATACCTGCTATGCATTTCAGGGCAATTGCCGACTTATTTGGCACCACGGTAGACTGGATTGAGGGCTTAGACGAAAAAACAGTACAGCAACCCGCTGCAAAATATGAAAATCAACCATCCAACGTCGAATCAATTACCCCTAAAAAGCAGGTGCCACTAATCAGCTGGGTACGCGCTGGCGGCTGGGGTGAAATTGACGACCACAACCCCGACACCACAGAAACCGTGCCCGCCAATTACTCACAACCAGGGCGCTATGCCTTTGCTCTAAGCGTTGACGGCGACAGTATGACCACCAACATCGGGTTATCCTTCCCCCACGGCTGCGTCATCATTGTTGACCCCGAACGCATCGCCAAAGTGGGCGATTTTGTGGTCGCCAAAGACGTGATTTCACAAAAAGCCACATTCAAACGCCTAGCCTCAGACGGTGGCCGTTGGTATTTGCGCCCACAAAACAAAGAATACCCTACACTAGAAATAGACCACCCAGAAAAACGGGTCATTGGCGTGGTGATTGAATTTTCTATAGGCGCTAAATTATGCTAAAACCCTCTATTTTTGCTATTTTATTCATAGCTACTCAAGCAATAAATACACACGCTAGCGCTCAAATTAATGGCATTTATGAAATACATGGCAATCTATGCCTGGAGCACATCAAAGGCCGGCTCAAAGACCCCGAATCCGCCTATGTGCGCGACATCGTCAAAGACGGCACCAAATTCACCATGACGCTGTACGCCAAAAACAGCTATGCCGCCATCGTCCCCAAAACCATCGCCTGCGAGATCAAAGGCAACCGCGTAGACCCCGATTGGACAAAAATCCATTTGGAGCGGCTTGGGTGGTGATATTTGCTATTTATTTAATAGCTACTTAGGCAATAAATACGCCGGCTATAGGCATAAATAAAGGATAAAAATGACAACAAACGTTCAAATCATGTGCATCAACAAAAGCCAGCGCCTAGATCCACACGAGCGCATCACACATGTGGGTGGCGTTAATACAAACGGCGAAAGATGGAAACTATCTCAACCCAACGCTATAGATGGCGTTGAAGCAGGCAAATGGAGGTTTTACACCAGCGTTGCAGGGGTATCTGTATGGGTCATTGTTGCCACAAGTGCAGCCGGCAATAAATATTTAAAAACACAAAATGACGGACAACACCCAAATAACCTGCTTAGCCTGCCTGAATGCCCGTGATTGGCTGCACCTTTTGAGACATAACCACATCAAACGGTGCGGCAGCAAATGCACCCTGCACCCATAACATAGCCTGCCTCACAGCATAAAGCTGGCACCATTGATCACGGTTTATTCCATGGTCATTCAAGGCGGTATCGATTCTATTTAACTCCTGCTCCAGACTCACTTGACTCGGTGGCTGCAACAGTCGCTCACTTAAAAAACCCACCCCTTCAGGTGGTTTTTTTTCGTCTGTAGTTACTGTATCCATGTCTTTTCATCCTTAAAAAATAACGCCAGCACCATGCTGGCAAATTTATTTTACGCTTTTTTGTAAATTTACTACACAACCCGTTTACTTCGTAAACATTTTGTGTAGAATCACCCCAACCCCGCAATTTCGCGGCAAACGGAGTGAATCATGAAAAGCTACCGAATCACCACCACCGCATGGCTGCTGGCCGCAGCACTTGCCGCCACTTTAGCCCTGGGCAGCGCGCTGGACGGCCCGCATGACCTGGACACCATGCAAGCCGTGGCCGACAACACCCAAGCGGTGCAAGCCGACAAGTTGGTGCTGCCATGACACGCCCAACACACACGGCACCCCACGGCCCGCAGATCGAGTCCATCCTGCAGCATGCCATCGACCCCAGCGAGCCCGCGCCAGCCACCACGGGCGGCGTTGACCTGCTCACCATCATCGCCGTGTTATGGCTGTGCGCCTTCATCGCCGGCATCGTTGTGCAGCGCTATTTTTCGTAACTCCAAAGAGAACCCCATGTCAAACCACATCATCTACCACATCTCGCAAATCAAAGCCAACGCCATCGCCGCCACCGTCAAGCACAGCACTGCCGAGTCGGCCAACCCCTACCCCGCAGACAGCCCAGCCGGCATTGTCTTCACCAGCACCTTCAACGAAGAGCGCCAACGCCAAGAGGATGAAATCACCGCCCGCGAGAAACCCCACACCGACGCCATCAGCACCGCCGCTGCGCAAGACATTGCAGCGCATTTAACTACTGCGAATTTGCAAGCCGCTTAAACAAAAAACAACACTTTTCGCCCACAAAAATGACCAATTTGATCGACCCCGCCCTACAACCCGGCTTTGGCCGTGGCAACCACTTCCGCGCGTTCACAGCTGCCGAAAAAGTCGCCAACGCCAACTATTTCACCCCGCGCATCTACAACCCAGCCGCAGACCTAGGCCCCACCCCCCGCAGCGGCAGCATGGACGCCTTCAAGCACCCCAGCCGCATTGGCAACTTGCTGCATTTCCGCAGTGGCGAGGTAGAGCTAGACGTGATACCTCACAACCCCAAACCGGCTTACGCGGTTTATTGATAGCGGTTTATTGATTTTTTCACCCCGCCATTTGGCAAACAACCCCTAGGAGCCTCCCATGTCAGAAACCACCCACAAACCAGACACCACAGCCGCCGCCACATCGGTCAGCGATTTTATTCAAGACCTTGACGGCGGCGTGTTTGAAAGCAAGCTATCCATCGCGCTGTCACAAGTAGCCGCTGCCACGGTTGACCATGAAAAATCCTGCAAGGTCAGCATCGAAATGACGTTTCAGCGCATCCCCGGCACCAACCAAGTGCGTTGTGAGCACGTCCTCAAATTCGTCAAGCCCACCCTGGACGGCAAATCCGGCGAAGAAGAAAAGCGCAGCACTGTGCTGCACGTCGGCAAGTTCGGCGCGTTGTCACTCGCGCAGCCGTCGCTCATGGGTAAAACTGCCACCCAGCGCGACCTGTAAGCACCACACCCTTTTTCAACCCCGTTTTTAATC
>JAYWCQ010000128.1:0-2529 GCA_043780435.1 Polaromonas sp. | reverse complement strand
ATGTGCCCGATCCGCAATCCATCGTTGAAGCCTGCGCAACTTTGGTTAAGCCGGGTGGTTGGGTGTTTTTCTCAACCTTAAACCGCAATGCACGTGCCTACTTACACGCCATTGTGGGTGCTGAATACGTTTTAGGTTTGTTGCCGCGCGGCACGCATGAGTATGCCAAGTTCATCACTCCCAGCGAATTGGCCACATTTGGCCGAAAGGTGGCGTTGGAAATTCAGGCAACGCGTGGTTTAGAGCACAATCCGATCACCAAACGCTATAAATTAAGTGACGATACACGCGTCAATTACATGCTAGCCACACAAAAAAGTGAATAATTAATCACTTTTGTATTGTTAATCGTGGCAGTAAGGATTTAGACTACTTGATAATGTATAAGTAATATCGTGCAAGTCTTAAATTATCATAAAACAATACCGCATTTCATCAACGAACTTAACGACGTGACACCAGAACGCATCATCAGAGCTGTTTTGTTTGACTTGGATGGCACACTTATTGACAGTGCACCAGATTTAGCCACCGCCGCAGATAAAATGCGGCTAGACAGAGGCTTGCCGTCTTTAACTTACGAAAAATACCGTCCCATGGCCGGTGCTGGTGCACGTGGCATGCTGGGCGTAGCGTTTGACATGACCCCTGAGCACCACAACTTTATCGCCTGGCGCGAAGAGTTTTTTTACAACTATGAAATGTGTCTTACCCAACGCACGAAGGCGTTTGTGGGCATCGAAGATTTGCTGGCTACTTTGCACTTGCGCGGACTACCATGGGGCATTGTGACCAACAAATCTATGCGGTTTACAGATGCCTTGGTGCGGCAAATACCTGTATTGCGTAGCGCGGCCGTCGTCATCAGCGGCGATACAACGGCTCATGCTAAACCCCACCCAGAGCCCATGTTTGAAGCCTCACGGCGTTTGAAAATTGCACCGCAGCATTGCGTTTACATCGGCGACGATAAGCGCGACATATTAGCTGGTCAAGCTGCTGGCATGGCCAGCTTGGCAGCCACATGGGGCTATATGGGTAGCCATGACGTTAAATCTTGGAACGCCGATGCCGCATTGAGCGAACCCGATAGTGTTCTTGATTGGTTAGATGGGCGTTTGTAGGAAATCATTTTTTGCTATAATTTTCATAGCATTTAAGGCAATAAGTATGCCGGCTACAGCCTGTTTCGATGATAAAAAACTAGCTGATATTCAACTATCTGCATCGGCGAGCTTGCTCTATGTTTGGTCACCCCGCATGGTGCTGTCTGCCACGCAAGCGCATTTGGCGGCAGATGCTGCTAAAGCCGAAGGTTTGGCCTTTGTACCGCTGGTGGATGGCCGTGTTCCAATGACCGAGTGGCAATCAGCCCTGCAAACATTGACCGTCACGCAGCCCTTGAACGCCGCAGCTTTGGTCGCCACGCAGGTGCTTTGTTCGCCAAAGTTGCTTGAAAAAGACGCTTATGCGCACTTTCCGACGGCATTTGTTGCTAAAAGTGGTCAAATGCACTCGAATCGGCTGATTGGTGCGATGCCTATTCAGTCTTGGCGGCAGGGGATTCGAGAGCGTTTGGATGGTCAAAAAATGATTCAAACGATGAATGTTGTTACAGATCATGTGAAAACCGCCGTTGCAGCAGATACTGCGGAATCTGTAATTGCCGCAGTTGGCAGCCAAGCTGCTCAACAATGCATCCCGCAAAACCAATTTATCGCTTTAGACCCTGCATTGGCCGGTTTGAACGACGAGAACCAAGTCGCTCTAGGCGCTTACGAACGCATCAGCCCTGATGGGCGCTATGTGCTGCGATCGTATTCGGGTAAAAAACTGTCTGCTGTGAGCTTGGTCGAACTGCCAGGCCCACCGGGGTTGAGCATCGTGAAAGGACAGGTCAGTCGACAAAGAATCCTCTCCACACCGTTTTCAAACGAGGCCTTTCCGGTGCAGGGAAGCTGGCGGTATTTGGTCGATACGAATGGTGATCACTACACTTTTAATAGCATGTTAGGCAATAATCGCGCCAGTAAATCTGTATTTTCAGGGGGTATGGATGGGTTTTATGCGGCGGCTTCTGAAGTCAGCGACGTCGATGGAAGCTACCCTGTGCGTGATGCCCGGCCAGTGATGATTCGCTCACTCAGCTGGCCGAATGCAAACGCGTCCGGCTCTGCGACTGAAAACCGGCAAGGCGAGGGCATGTTGACGTCCCGAACACTGACTGTCGACACGAATAAGCACCGCGTGATAGCAGATTCTGCCCGTGTCAATTTGTGTTTAAACCGTTTGGGTCAAGACGGCACGATGTACGCTTTGCCCATGATTTCTGTTGATGGCAAGGAGTTTGCCGCTTTGCCGCAAAACCCCATCTCTGGCGTGGCTACCATGCGAATTTTTGAGTTTGGCGCAGATGGCAAGCAATGCATACCTAGCGGGCAGTTCACCCTGCAGTCGGGAAAAGTCATTTTTGGCTTCTCCAGCAAAGCCAAAAAACATGCCGATGTGGCATACGAGTACCGTGGCCAA